>JAGXAV010000069.1 GCA_018971455.1 Rhodospirillales bacterium | reverse complement strand
CGCGAGCAGGGTGTACGCGGTGCCGCCGTCGCGCGCGCGGGTCACCTCCAGGCTCGCCCGCGTCGCTGCGTCGAGCGCCATGTGCCCGGCCGGCCCGATCGGCAGCGGGTGCTGCAGGCGCGGCATACGCCCGGCCTGGGTGGTGCGCACATAGCCGAGCGCCGCGCCGGCCGCCACCGCCTCGGCATCCGTGAAGCTGCCCAGCGCGTCGAGACTGCCGACGCCGAAGGCCGCGGCGAGGGCGGCGCGGGCCGCCTCCGGAGCCGGGAGGGCAACCGCGCTGCGCCGCGCCGCGAACTCGGCAAGCTCGGCGCCGCCCAGATCGAACGCGTCGGCGGCGAGGATTTCCGCCGGATCGAGCCGGCCGAGCAGGGCCGGCAGGTCGGCGCGGCCGAGGCCCTGGGTCTCGAAGCTGCCGGTCGAGATGTCGAGCCACGCCGCCCCCAGCTCGCCCCGCCCGCCCGGGCCGGAGGCCGCCAGCGCAAGCAGCCGGTTGGGTCGCCCGGCTTCCAGCAGCGCCTCCTCGGTCAGCGTGCCGGGGGTGACCAGGCGCACCACCTCGCGCCGCAGCGGCCCCTTGCCGGTGCGGGCCTTGGGATCCTCCATCTGCTCGCCGATGGCCACCCGGAAGCCGCGCCGGATGAGCCGGGCGAGATAGGCCTCGGCGGCATGCACCGGCACGCCGCACATCGGAATCGGCTGGCCGCCATGCTCGCCGCGCCGGGTCAGCGCGATGTCGAGCGCGGTCGCCGCGGCCTCGGCATCGGCGAAGAAGAGTTCGTAGAAATCGCCCATGCGCAGGAACAGCAGCGCATCCGGGTGCACCGCCTTGAGCGCGAACCATTGCGCCATGGTGGGGGTGGCGCCGCTCGGGTCGGGGGTGGGAAGGGCCATGACCATGATCTAGCCCATGCGCGGCCCGCGCAGAAAGCGCTCCGCGCCGCGGCCGGTTGCCCGGCTCGGCGGCAAGCGGGCGCGCGGCGCTTTTCACCTATGCCAATCCGGTGCACGCGGCGATCCTCGATGCGGCACCCGCCTTCAGCCGCTGGCACGAGGCCGACATCGCCTGCACCGCGGAGGGGGCCGGCCACGCCCCCGATGCGTCCGAGCGGGTGGTGATCTGGCGCGCCGGGCCGCGCTGAGGCGCCGCGCCGCATCGGTGCGCGGCGCCGTCCGCAGCCATGCAAACAGGGCTTTCCCCCACGCGGCCGCCCGGCCATGATGCGGCAGGCCCGACCATCAGGGGCACACGGAACAAGAATTTCGGGGGAGATATCCATGGCTGATGGCAGCAGCGATCCGCGCACCGCGCATGTCTCCGGCGAGGACGCTCTGGCGATGCACGCCGCGGCACCCGCCGGCAAGCTGGCGACCCGGCTGACCAAGCCGCTGACCACGGCGCGCGATCTCTCGCTGGCCTATTCGCCCGGCGTCGCCGAACCCTGCCTGCACATCGCCCGCGATCCGCGCCTGGCCTACGAATACACCAGCAAGGGCAACATGGTCGCCGTGATCTCCAACGGCACCGCCGTGCTCGGCCTGGGCAATCTCGGGGCGCTGGCCAGCAAGCCGGTGATGGAGGGCAAGGTCGCGCTGTTCAAGCGCTTCGCCGACGTGGACGGCATCGATCTGTGCATCGACACCGAGGATGTCGACGCGCTGGTCAATTGCGTGCGCTATCTCGGCCCGAGTTTCGGCGGCATCAACCTCGAGGACATCAAGGCGCCGGAATGCTTCATCATCGAGCAGCGGCTGCGCGAGATGATGGACATCCCGGTCTTCCATGACGACCAGCACGGCACCGCCATCGTCGCCGCCGCCGGCCTGATCAATGCCTGCCATCTGACCGGGCGCGAGCTCAAGGCGACCAGGCTCGTCGTCAACGGCGCAGGTGCGGCCGCGATCGCCTGCGTCGAGCTGCTGAAGGCGATGGGCATGCGCCCCGAGCACATCACGCTCTGCGACACCAAGGGCGTGGTCTACCAGGGCCGCACCGAGGGCATGAACCAGTGGAAATCGGGCCACGCGGTCGCCACCAGGGCCCGCACGCTGACCGAGGCGCTGGAGGGGGCGGACGTGTTCTTCGGCCTGTCGGCCAAGGGCGCGCTGACGCAGGAGATGGTGCGCCTGATGGCCGACCGGCCGATCATCTTCGCCATGGCCAACCCCGACCCGGAGATCACGCCCGAGGAGGCGCGCGCCGCCAGCCCGCAGGCCATCATCGCTACCGGGCGCAGCGACTATCCCAACCAGGTCAACAACGTGCTCGGCTTTCCCTACATCTTCCGCGGCGCGCTCGACGTGCGGGCGAGCACCATCAACGAGGCGATGAAAATCGCCGCCGCCGAGGCGCTGGCGCAGCTGGCGCGCGAGGACGTGCCCGACGAGGTGCATGCCGCCGGCAGCGGCAAGCGCCTGCAATTCGGCCCCGACTACATCATCCCGAACGCCTTCGATCCGCGGCTGATCTCGCGCCTGGCGCCGGCGGTGGCCAAGGCCGCGATGGATAGCGGTGTCGCCCGCGCGCCGCTGAGCGATCTGCGCCGCTACGAGCGCGAATTGTCCGGCCGGCTGGATTCCACCGCCAACGCGCTCGACGCGATCAGCGAGCGCGTGCGCTCCGAGCCCAAGCGGGTGGTGTTCGCCGAGGGCGAGGAGGAAAAGATCGTGCGCGCGGCGGTGGCTTTCCGCAATGCCGGCTACGGCACGCCGGTGCTGATCGGGCGCGAGGACCGCGTGCGCGCAACGATGGCGAGCCTCGGGCTCGGCGTCGCCGAGGGCATCGAGGTGCACAATGCGCGGCTGTCGCGAAACAACCGCAAATATGCCGAATTCCTCTATGCCCGCCTGCAGCGGCGCGGCCACATGGCGCGGGACTGCCAGCGCCTGGTCAACCAGGACCGCAACATCTTCGCCGCCTGCATGGTCGCGACCGGGGACGCGGACGCCATGGTCACCGGGCTCACGCGCTCGACCGCGGTGTGTCTGGAGGATATCGGCAAGGTGATCGACCCGGCCCCTGGCGCGATCAGCTTCGGCCTGTCGCTGATGCTCGGCGAGCGCGGGCGGGCGATCTTCATCGCCGACACGCTGATGCATTTCCGCCCCAACCCGGTCCAGCTGGCCGACATCGTGATCGGCGCCGCGGCCGCGGCACGCGCCCTCGGCCATGAGCCGCGCGTGGCGCTGATGTCGCACTCCACCTTCGGCGATCCGATGGACGTCACCGACAACACCATGCGCGAGGCGGTGGCGATCCTCGACCAGAGGCGCGTGGATTTCGAATATGACGGCGAAATGAGCCCGGACGTGGCGCTCGATGAAGGCTACCGTGCGCTCTACCCGTTCTGCCGCCTCACCGGGCCGGCGAACATCCTGGTGATGCCCGGCCTGCACTCGGCACACATCACCTCGCGCCTCGCCCCGCGCCTGGGCGGCGGCGGCACCATCGGGCCGCTGATCATGGGGCTGTCGCATGCCGCCCAGCTGGTGCCGATGGACGCCTCGGTGAGCCGCATCGTCGACATCGCCACCCTCGCCGCCCACCAGACCTGCCGGACCTAGAGCACGATCCGGCCTGATGGCCTCATCAGGCCGGATGAAGGTGCGCTGGAAAACATGAATGCCAGAGCAACTTGGTCCGATCTGACTGACCGCGAAGCGGCTCAGTCGGATCGGACGTTGCTCCAGCGCGGCAGGGCGCCCGCCCTCAACGGGCGATGTCCTGTGCGATCTCGTGGAACAGCCGGGCCGGCAGGGCGCCGCCGACGATGCCCTTCATCGGCGCGTTGTCGTCATTGCCCATCCACACGCCGATGACCAGGTTGCCCGTCCAGCCGATGAACCAGGCATCGTGATAGCCTTGCGAGGTGCCGGTCTTGCCGGCCACCACATGGCCCGCCAGGGCGGCCGCCCGCCCGGTGCCGCGTGACACCACGGCGGCCATCATGCGCACCATCATCGCCGCGAGGTTGGGATCGACGACGCGCACCGGCGCCGCATGGCCGAGGGCGACGGGGCGTCCGTCCGCCAGCAGCGCCTGGGTGGCCATCGGCGCCACGCGGAAGCCGCCATTGAAGAAGCTCGCATAGGCTCCGGCCATCTCCAGCAGCCCGACCTCGCCGGTGCCGAGCGCCAGCGAGGCATCGTCGGGCAGCGCGTCGGCGATGCCCAGCCGGTGCGCCACCGCCGCCACCGCGCGCGGCCCGCCGGCCTGCAGCAGCAGGCGCACGGCGGCGGTGTTGACCGATTGCGCCAGCGCCTCCTCCAGCGTGATCGGTCCCAGGAAATGCCGCTCGTAATCGGCCGGCGCCCAGCCGCCGACGCGGATCGGCGCGTCGAGCACGGTGTCGTCCGGCCGCGCGCCTTTCTCGAGGGCGGCGAGCCAGACGAACGGCTTGAAGGTCGAGCCCGGCTGGCGGCGGGCGAGCACGGCACGGTTGTACGGGCTGGTGCGGTAATCCCGCCCGCCGGCCATGGCGCGCACCGCGCCGCTGGTCGCGTCGAGCACCACCACCGCGGCCTGGCTCGCCCCGGCCGTCGCCGCGGGCCCGGCCATCATGGCGCCGAGCCTGGCATCGACGGCGCGCTGCATCGGCAGATCGAGCGTGGTGTGCACCACCGCGTCGGCGCCTGGCGGCAGCCGCGCCACGGCCCGCTCGGCGGCCCAGTCGGCAAACCATCCGGCCGCCGCCGGCGGCGGCGCCGGCAGGGCGATCTGGGCGGAGGCGGCCTGCGCCTGGGCGGGCGTGATCACCCCGGTCTCGGCCATCGCCGTCAGCACCTCGCGCGCCCGCGCGGTCGCCAGCTGCGGGTTGACGCGGGGCGAGAAGCGCGACGGCGCCCGCGGCAGGCCGGCGATCATCGCCGCCTGCCACAGATTTACGTGCCGCGCCGAGACGCCGAAATAGATATGCGCCGCCGCATCCACCCCCCAGGCGCCGGAGCCGAGATAGACGCGGTTGAGCCAGATTTCGAGGATTTCGCGCTTGGTGAAATGCTGTTCGAGCCACAGCGTCAGCAGCACCTCCTGCACCTTGCGGCGCAGCGTGCGCGCATTGCTGAGGAACAGCGTCTTGGCGACCTGCTGGGCGATGGTCGAGCCGCCCTGCACGATGCGCCGCGCCCGCAGATCGACCCAGGCGGCGCGCAGGATGCCGAGCAGGTCGAAACCGCCATGCTGCCAGTAGCGCCGATCCTCCACCGCCACCGCGGCCGCCGGCAGATAGGCCGGCATGTCCGACAGCCGCAGCGGGTCGCCCACCACGTCGCCGAAGGTCGCGAACACCGCGCCGGAGCGGTCCTGCAAGGTCAGGCTCGGCCGCCGCGCCGCGTCCAGCGCCGCCGCCGGGCGCGGCAGGTCCCAGGCGAACCACAGCAGCACGCCGGCACCGGCAAGCCCGCCCCACACCACGATCATGATGAGCCAGGTCAGCAGCCCCCAGCGCCGCCGCTTCGGGCCCGGCCCGCGCCGTCCGGCGGCACCCCTGGCCGGCGCGGCGCGCGGCGGCGTTCCCCGTGGCGCCGTGCCGCGTTGGGGCGCCTGGCCCGATGGTCCCTTCACCCGCTGACGATTGGCGCGATCCATGCCCGCCCGTGGTGGCCATGCTTGGCGCGTCACGTCAAGCCGGGCGCGCTATTCCTGCCGGCGCAGGATCTGCAGGGCACGGCGCAGGCGCATGATGCCGGGGCGGATCTGGCCGTTGCCGCACATGCGCTCGCCGGTCAGCGCAAGGTCGTGGGCCACCGGGTGCGGGCGCAGCGCCGCGCGCTGCTCGGCGGCGAATTCGCCGGCCAGCCGATGGCAGAACTCCGGCGTGTCGGTGATCACCCGCATCGGCCGCCCCTCATCGGCGCCATGCTGCGCCAGCGCCGGCACGGCAGGAACCATGCCGAGCAGGAGAATGCTCGCCAGCAGGCGCGAAACGCGGGACATGGCGCCCATCATCCCCATGCGCCGCGCGCGGTCCATGGGCGGCGGGATGAAGATGCGTTCATTTCAGCCGGGCGTGGCCGTCTCGCCGCGCGGCAGGCGCAGCACGGCGCGCAGCCCCGGCGCGTTGTCCTCCAGCGTCAGCACGCCGCCATGCAGCGTCGCCACCGCCTGGACCAGCGCCAGCCCGAGCCCCGAGCCCGGCGTGCTGCGCGCCTGTTCGCCGCGATAGAAGCGCTCGGTGGCGCGGGTGCGGTCCTCTTCGGGAATGCCCGGCCCGTGATCGGCGACGACGATTCTGAACCCGTCCGCCGTCGCCGTCGCCGAGAGCTCGATCTGCCCGCCATCGGGGGAGAATTTCAGCGCATTGTCGAGCAGGTTGGCGATCGCCTGCTGGATCATGTCGCGGTCGCCGTAGAGGGGCATGGCGGCCGGCAGGTCGGGGCGCAGCACCTGCCCGCGCGCCTCGGCGGCGGCCTCGTAGAGTTCGGCGAGGTCGCCGAGCAGCGGCGCGAGATCGACCGGCGCGAACGCCGAGCGGCGCGCGCCCGCCTCGATCTCGGCAATGCGCAGCAGCGCCTGGAACACCGCCACCACGCCGTCGAGATCGGCCTGCGCGCGCTCGATCGCCGCTTCGAGATCCTCGCGCGAGGCCGCATGCATGGCGGCGTCCTCCAGCCGCGCGCGGGCGCGGGTGATCGGCGTGCGCAGATCATGGGCGATGGCGTTGGAGACCTGGCGCACGCCATCCATCAGGCGGGCGATGCGGTCGAGCATGTCGTTGATGGTCTCGCCGAGCTGATCGAACTCGTCGCCATGGCCGCTGACCCGCACCCGGCGCGTGAGGTCGCCGGCGCCGATCGCTGTGGCGATCGCCGACACGTCGGCCAGCGTCACGCGGAACAGCCCGCGCACCGCCCAGGCGCCGACACTGCCGAGTGCGACCGCGATGCCCGCCGCCCACAGCAGCGCGCCGGCCAGCATCGCCTGCAGATGGTTGCGCGCCTCCACGTCGCGGCCGATGAGCAGATGGAAATTGCCCGGCAGGTCGAAATTGCGCACCCGCGCGCGGCCCTTGATGCCGGCGCGGTCGATCGAGAGTTCCGCCCAGTCCACATCCATCGTCACCTGCGCCGGCCAGCGCTCCAGATTGCCGGCGATGCGCTGGAAATCCGGGCCGACCAGCAGATAGATCGCGTCGTCATCGACATTGTTGATCAGGCGCTGGTCGATCGCATCGACGAGGGCGGCCGGCCCGCCCTCGGTATAGCGCTCGCCCAGCGCCTGCGCGTCGGAGTTGATCGCCGTCGTCGTCTGGCGGTCGAGCAGGCCGGCGGTGGACCACCACAGGAAGGCCGCCAGCGCCACCGCGCTGATGCCGAACAGCACGGCATAGATCACGCCGAAGCGCGCGCCGGTCGAGCGGAACAGCCGGTCCGGCACGAAGCGGCGGCGCAGCCGGCGATACCAGGCCGGCCGGGACGCCGCCGGTGCCGGCAGCGTCTGCGCCGCCGTCATCGCCGCACCCCCGCCACGTCAGCGCGCCGCCAGCTCAAGGCGCTTCAGGGCGCAGCATGTAGCCGGCATTGCGCACGGTGTGGATCAACGGATCGGGGAACGGCTTGTCCACCTTCTGGCGCAGGCGGGAGACATGCACGTCGATCACATTCGTCTGCGGATCGAAATGATAATCCCACACCCCCTCGAGCAGCATGGTGCGGGTCACCACCTGGCCGGCATGGCGCATGAGATATTCCAGAAGACGGAACTCGCGCGGCTGCAGATCGATCTTCTGCCCGGCCCGCCGCACGCCGCGCGACAGCAGGTCCATCTCGAGGTCGCCGACCGCGAGCTTGGTGGTCGGCCCTTCGCTCTTGCCGCGCCGCGCCAGCGCCTCGACGCGCGCGAGCAGCTCGGAGAAGGCGAAGGGCTTGGTCATGTAGTCGTCGCCGCCCGCCTTCAGCCCGCGCACCCGGTCATCGACCTGCGCCATCGCCGAGAGGAACAGCACCGGGGTGTTGTTGCCCTGGCTGCGCAGCGTCTCGAGCAGGCGCAGCCCGTCCACGCCGCCCGGCAGCATGCGGTCGAGCACGATCGCGTCGAACCCCTCGCTCGCCGCCATGAACAGCCCGTCGCGGCCATTGGCGACGTGCTCGACCACGTGGCCCGCCTCCTTCAGCCCCTTGACGACGAAGCCCGCCACGTCCTTGTCGTCCTCCACCACCAGGATGCGCATCCGCTCACTTCTCCCCGATATTCGGCCGCCGACCGACCGTGACCTCAATGTCGTAGCTGCGCCCGTTGCGCCGCAAGAGCAGGTGGATGGCGCGGCCCGGCGGGCTCAGCGCCACCGCGCGGATCAGCCCGCGCGCCGAGGCGACGGGCCGGCCGTCGA
>JAGXAV010000685.1 GCA_018971455.1 Rhodospirillales bacterium | reverse complement strand
GCCCTCGGGCGGTCGCGGGTGGCCGCCGTCGTGGGGCATGATTTCGGCGCCCCGGTCGCCGGCTGGTGCGCGCTCGCGCGGCCGGACATCTTCCCGGCGGTGGCGATGATGAGCGCGCCCTTCGCCGGGCCGCCGAGCTGGCAGAGCGCGCCCGCGCCGGATCCCGTCCACGCCGATCTCGCCGCCCTGCCGCGCCCGCGCAAGCACTACCAATGGTATTACTCGACGGCCGCCGCGGAGGCCGACATGCTGGCCTGCCCGCAGGGCCTGCACGCCTTTCTGCGCGCCTACTACCACATGAAGAGCGCCGACTGGATGAAGGGCGGCGACTGGGTGAAGGGCGGCGACTGGGCGGCCAGCACCCCGGCCCCCCTGGCCGGCTGGACGGCGGCGGAACTCGCCCGCATGCCCGAATACTACATCATGGATCAGGCCAGCGGCATGGCGGCGACGGTGGCGCCCCACATGCCCTCGCCCGCGCAGATCGCCGGCTGCGCCTGGTTGCCCGACGCCGAACTCGCCGTCTACAGCACGGAATTTGCCCGCACCGGCCTGCAGGGCGGGCTCAACTGGTATCGCTGCAACACCAATGGCGACAATGCCGGCGAGCTGCGCCTCTTCGCCGGCCGCCGCATCGACGTGCCGGCGCTGTTCATCGCCGGCCGGCAGGATTGGGGCGCCCAGCAGGTGCCCGGCAGCCTGGAGCGCATGCGCCATATCGCCTGCGCGGACATGCGCGGCTGCCATTTCGTCGATGGCGCCGGCCACTGGGTGCAGCAGGAGCAGCCGGCCGCGACCGCCGCGCTCCTGCTCGACTTCCTGCGTGGCCTCGCCGCATGATCCGCGTGATTGACGTGGCCCGGCCCCACGCCACCTTCGAAGGCGCGACGGGCGCGGACACAATGCAGGGAGAGACCACGCGATGAGCAGCACCGAACTGGCCGAGGGCGACGCGGCGCCGGATTTCACCATGCCGGCCAGCGGCGGGCGTAGCGTCAGCCTCAAGGCGATGCGCGGCCGCCCGTTCCTGCTCTATTTCTACCCCAAGGCCGACACGCCCGGCTGCACCAAGCAGGCCTGCGCCTTGCAGGAGGCGCTGCCCCAGCTGGGCCGCCTGAAGCTCGACGTGATCGGCGTGTCCAAGGACAAGATGCCGCCGATCGAGAAATTCGCCGCCAAATACAACCTCACCTTCCCGCTTGCGTCCGACGCGACGACGGGCGTCGCCGAGGCCTATGGCGTCTGGGTCGAAAAATCGATGTACGGCCGCAAATACATGGGCATGGAGCGCACCAGCTTCCTCATCGATAGCGCCGGCCGGATCGCCCGCATCTGGCGCAAGGTCAAGGTCGCGGAGCATGCCGGCGACGTGCTGGCGGCGGCCAAGAGCGTGACCTGACGGCAGGGCGCGACGATGGCGACCGAGCCCGATTGGATCACCATCCGCATCGTGCTGGCCGCCATCGAACTCGGCAGCGTCGCCCGCGCCGCCAGCCGGTGCGGCATCGCCAATTCGGCCGCCGCCAAGCGGGTGCAGGACCTCGAGGCGCAATGCGGCATGCGGCTCTTCGCGCGTACCGCCCGCGGCGTGCGGCCGACCGCTGCGGGTGA
>JAGXAV010000684.1 GCA_018971455.1 Rhodospirillales bacterium | reverse complement strand
GCGGAAGGCCGCGCCATCGGAGCCCGGCGCCAGCGGCGCGTTCACCACATTGCCCACCACCCCCGATTCCTCGGCCGAACCGGTGCCCGGGTAGCAGGGGAACTGGTGGCTGGAGCCGTAGAACATCAACGGGTCCGAACCCAGGATCTCCTGGGTGCCATTGCCGTGATGAACGTCGAAATCGACCACGGCGACGCGCCCGACCCCCCATTGCGCGCGGGCGTGATGGGCGGCGATCGCGGCATTGGCGAACAGGCAGAAGCCCATCGGCCGGCGCGCCTCGGCATGATGGCCGGGCGGGCGGGTGGCGACGAAGGCCGCCCGCGCCCAGCCCGCCATCACCGCATCGACGCCGAGCACGGCGCCGCCCGCGGCCCGCAGCGCGGCCTCGCGCGAGCCGGCGCTCATCAGCGTGTCGTTGTCGAGCGAGACGCTCTCGCCCGGCTCGGGGGCGATCGCCAGGATCGCCTCGATGTAATCCTCCGGATGGGCGCGGGCGAGCTGCTCACGGCTCGCCTCCGGGGCGGCCTCGCGCAGCAGGGGGGCGAACTCCTCCCCCTCCAGCGCCGCCAGCACCGCGCGCAGCCGGTCGGCGCATTCCGGGTGCCAGGGCCCGGTGTCATGGCCCAGACAGGCCGGGTGGGTGATGAGCGCGACGCTCACGGCTGGGCCTTCTTGCGGATGACGAAGCTGTAGACGCCGCCCTCCTCGCTGAAGGCCAGCAGCGCGTGGCCGGTCTCCCGGCAATAGGCCTGGAAATCGCCCACTGCCGCGCGGTCGGTGGCCAGCACGCGCAGCCGCGCGCCCGGCTCCAGCGCCCGCAGCGCGCGGTTGGCGCGCAGCACCGGCAGCGGGCAGGCCATTCCCTTCACGTCCAGCAAGGTCTCGCTCATGGCGCCACTCTGCGTCGCGCGGCGGCGCCTGAGCAATGCCCCGCGCGAAGCGCCGCTGAAGCGTTGCTTGAGTGACTCCCAGCGAACCGGCAGAATGGCGCCATGCAGGACCCCTATGATTTCCGCATCGGCATCGACCTCGGCGGTACCAAGACGGAAATCGCGGCTCTGGTGCCGGGGGGGACGGCGGATGGCGGGCTGCGCGGTCGCCGCCGCGTGCCCACGCCGCCGGGCTACGAGGCCTCGGTGCGCGGCATCGCCGACATGGTCCGAGCCATCGAGCAGGAGCTCGGCGGGCGCGGCAGCGTCGGCATCGGCATCCCCGGGGTGATCAGCCCGCTGACCGGGCTGGTGAAGAACGCCAACTCCATCGCCCTCAACGGCAACCCGTTCGACCGCGACCTCGCCGCCGCCCTCGGCCGCCCGGTGCGGGTGGAGAACGACGCCAACTGCTTCGCCCTCAGCGAGGCCGCCGACGGCGCCGGCGCCGGCCAGCGCGTGGTCTTCGGCGTCATCATCGGCACCGGCTGCGGCGGCGGCATCGTCTTCGACGGCAAGGTGCTGTCGGGCCGCCACCGCATCGCCGGCGAATGGGGTCACACCCCGCTGCCCTGGGCCCGCCCGGAGGAGCTGCCCGGCCCGCGCTGCTGGTGCGGCCGCTACAACTGCCTGGAGACCCTGCTCGCCGGCCCGGGCCTCGCGCGCGACTGCGACGGGCC
>JAGXAV010000683.1 GCA_018971455.1 Rhodospirillales bacterium | reverse complement strand
GGCGGAGGGCGCGCGAGCCAGGCAAGCACGCCGCGCCCGGCGGCGGCGCCGGTGCTGAAGCAGGCCTGCAGCAGGTAGCCGCCGGTCGGCGCCTCCCAGTCCAGCATCTCGCCGGCGGCGAAGACGCCCGGGCGCCCGGTGAGCATGAAATGCGCGTCGAACGCCTCCCGGCGCAGGCCGCCGGCGGTGGAGATGGCGCGCGCCAGCGGCGCGGCGGCGAGCAGGCGCAGCGGCAGCGATTTGATGAGCGCGGGCAGGGCCGTGGTGTCGCCGCCGTGCAGCGCCTCCTGCACCAGCGCGACGGCCACCGGCGACAGCCCGGCATTCTTGCGCAGGAAGGTGGAGAGCGACTGGCCGCGGCGCGGCAGGTCGAGCCGGCGGGCGAGTTCCGCCGCTTCGAGATCGGGGCGCAGATCGACCAGCAGGCGCGCCGGCCCGTCGGCGGCGATGGCCTCGCGCAGCCCGGCCGCCAGCGCATAGACCGCACCGCCCTCGATGCCCGCCTCGGTGATCACGGCCTCGCCGCGCACCCGCCGGCCGGCGAAGGTGAGGGCCACGCGCTTCAGCGGCGCGCCGGCGAAGCGGGCGCGCAGATGGGCCGACCAGGTGACGGTGAAGCCGCAATTGGCCGGGCGCAGCGGGGCGATCGGCAGATCGGCGAGAAAGCCGGTCCAGCCGCCATCGGCGCCGAGGCGCGGCCAGGAGGCGCCGCCGAGGGCCAGCACGGTGGCATCGGCCGCCACGGGGGTGCCGCCGGCGAAGCGGAGCCGGCCGGCGGCGTCCCAGCCCTCGAAATGCCGGTTGGTGTGCAGGCGCACGCCGAGCCCGGCGAGCCGCCCCAGCCAGGCGCGCAGCAGCGGCGAGGCCTTCAGCGCCACCGGAAACACCCGCCCGCTGGAGCCGACGAAGCTGGGCTGGCCGAGCCCCTCGCACCACGCGACCAGGGCGGCCGGCGGAAAGGCGGCCAGCGCCGGCTCCAGCCAGGGGCGCGCGGCGCCGTAGCGGCCGAGGAAGGCGGAAAAATCCTCGCTATGGGTGAGGTTGAGCCCGCCGCGCCCGGCCATCAGCAGCTTGCGCCCCGGCGAGGGCATGCGGTCGAACACGCTGACGGCGATGCCGGCGCGGGCGATGGTCTCGGCGGCCATCAGGCCGGCGGGTCCGGCGCCGATGACGGCGACGCGCGGGATGTCCGGATGGGCGGCTTGCATGCGGCCTTATGGGCCGAATCCGCGGCGGGCGCAGCCTTTGCCGAGCGCGCCGCGGCGCGATAAGACGCGAGGGCGCCTCCAATCCGGGGCGCATCATACCCGGACGCCGCCCTTGCCCGATTCCGACGCAGCTCTGTTCGATCTCGCCATCATCGGCGGCGGCATCAATGGCGCGGCCATCGCGCGCGACGCGGCGGGGCGCGGGTGGCGGGTGCTGCTGTGCGAGCAGGGCGACCTGGGTCGCGGCACCTCCTCGGCGTCCACCAAGCTCATTCACGGGGGCTTGCGCTATCTCGAGCACTACGAGTTCCGGCTGGTGCGCGAGGCGCTGCTGGAGCGCGAGGTGATGTGGGCGATCGCGCCGCACATCATCTGGCCGCTGCGCTTCGTGCTGCCGCATCACGC
>JAGXAV010000068.1 GCA_018971455.1 Rhodospirillales bacterium | reverse complement strand
CGCTGCCCCTCGCCGCCACGACGGCGCGCGCCGCCGAGGAGGTGGCGATCGGCGCCGTCTATCCGCTCACCGGCAATGGCGCGCAGGTCGGGCTTGATGCCAAGGCCGCGCTGGAGGTCGCGGCCGACATCATCAACGGCACCCATGCGCCGATCCCGATGCTGATGGGCAAGGGCGGCGGGCTCGATCGGCTGGGGGGTGCCAAGATCCGCCTGGTATTCGCCGACAGCCAGAACGACCCGCAGAAGGCGCGCGCCGAGGCCGAGCGCCTGATCACCCAGGACAAGGTGGTCGCCATCGTCGGCAGCTACACCAGCTTCACCGCGGCGACCATCAGCCAGGTGACGGAACGCTACCAGGTGCCCTACCTGTCGGCCGACAATTCCTCACCGAGCCTGACCGAACGCGGCCTGCAATGGTTCTTCCGCACCAGCCCGACCGATCTCACATTCACCGCGGCGATGTTCACCTTCTTCAAGGAAATCGGCGCCAAGACGGGCCATCCTGTGAAGACCGTCACGCTGTTTCACGAGGATTCGATCTTCGGCACCGATAGCGGCAAGGCGCAGAAGCAGATGGCCGAGGCCGCCGGCATCAAGGTGGTGGCGGATATCCGCTACCGCGCCGGCTCGCCCTCGCTGTCGGCCGAGGCGCAGCAGATCAAATCCGCCAATGCCGATGTGTTGATGCCCACCTCCTACACCTCGGACGCGATCCTCATCATGCATGCCATGCACGATATCGGCTACACACCCAAGGCGGTGATGGCGCAGGCGGCGGGGTTCCAGGAGCAGGGGTTCCTGACCGGCGCCGGAACGCTGGCCGAGGGTGTGATGAGCCGGTCGAGCTTCGCGCTCGACGCGGCGAAACTGCGCCCGGCGATTCCGACCGTGAATGCGCCCTACGCCACGCGCAACAAGAAGGACATGAACGACAACACCTCGCGCGAGCTCACCGCGCTGCTGGTGCTGGCCGATGCGGTGAACCGCGCGGGCGCCGCCACGCCGGCGGCGATCCAGGCGGCGCTGAAGGCGACCGACATCGCCGGCGCCCAGCTCATCATGCCGTGGAAGGGCGTGAAGTTCGACGCGAAGGGGCAGAACACGCTGGCGGACCCCGTCATCCAGCAGGTTTTCGGCGGCACCTACAAGACCATCTGGCCATTCGATCTGGCCAGCGAACAGCCGGTCTGGAAGGTCTAGAGCGCCCATGCTGGCTGCCATTCTGCAGGCCGTTCCGCTTCAGATCCTGCTGAGCGGCCTGCTGATGGGCCTCGTCTACGCCCTGGTGGCGGCCGGGCTGAGCCTGATCTTCGGGTTGATGGACGTGGTCAATTTCGCGCATGGCGAGCTGATGATGCTCGCCATGTATGCGACCTTCGTGCTGTGGCAGGCGAGCGGTCTCGACCCCGTTCTGCTGATGCCGGTGGTGGCATGCGTGATGTTCGGCCTCGGCATGCTGCTGTATCGCGGGCTGGTGGCGCGCGCGCTCTCGGTGCAGTTCAATCGCGGCATGGTGCAGATCTTCGTCACCTTCGGGCTGGCGATCTTTCTGCGCGGAGCGGCGCAATTCGCCTTCGGCGGCGAGTTCCGCAGCATCACCCATGGCTGGCTCACCGACCGCTCGGTGCATTGGGGCGGCGTGTTCCTGCCGCTGCCGCAGCTTGCCGCGGGGCTGGTCTGCCTGCTCGCCTTTTCCGGGTTGCTGGCGGTGGGCCGCACCGAGTTCGGCCGCGCACTGGAGGCGACCCGCGAAGACCGCGAGGCGGTGGCGCTGCTCGGCATCGACCGCGACCGTATCTTCGCCCTGGGGTGGGGGCTGGGCATCGGGGCGGTGGGGGTGGCCGGCGTGATGCTGGCGACCTTCTATTATGTCGGGCCCAATGTCGGGGCGAATTTTGCCGTCATCGCCTACGTCACCGTCGCACTTGGCGGCTTCGGCAGCGTCGCCGGCGCGCTGGTCGCGGGCCTGCTGATCGGCGAGGTGGAGGCGATCACGGCGGCGATTGTCGAGCCCTCGCTCAAACAGGTCGGTGTGTTCGCCATCTATCTCGTGGTGCTGATGCTCCGCCCCCGCGGCCTGTTCGGAAAGATCTAGGCATGGACAATGACATACTTCGCCGCCGCCGGCGTGAGCTGATCACGGGCGTGATCGTGCTGGCGGCTCTCGCGATGCTGCCGCTGCCGATCGCTGATGTCTATACGCGCAACCTCCTGATCATCACCCTGCTCTATGCCGGGCTTGCGCAGGCATGGAACATCCTCGGCGGCTACTGCGGACAGATCTCGCTCGGCCATGCGATCTATTTTGGCGTCGGCTGCTACGTCTCCACCCTGCTCTATGTGCGGCTCGGCATTCCCGTCGCCTTCGGTCTGTTCGCCGCTGGCGCGGTCTGCGGCGCCCTCGCGCTGCTGGTCGGCTGGCCGTGTTTCCGTCTGTCCGGGCATTACTACGCGGTGGCGACCGTGGTCGTGGGCGAGATCGGCTATCTGCTGTTCCTCAACTGGGATTTCGTTGGTGCCGCGACCGGCATCTACGTGCCGTTCAAGGGGGAATCCTGGCTCGCGCTGCAATTCCGCACGCAGAAGCTGCCGTACCATTACGCCATGCTGGCCTTCGTGGCCGCCACATGGATTGCCGCCTGGGTCATCGAGGGCTCGCGCTGGGGATTTTCATGGCGCGCGGTGCGCGATGACGCGGTGGCGGCCCGCTCGCTCGGCGTGCGGGTGTTTGCCAGCAAGATGGCCGCCGCCGCCATCAGCGGCTTCTTCACCGGCGTCGGCGGCGCGCTCTTCGCCCAATATGTCGGCTATATCGACCCTGATTCCGTGCTCGCGGGCACCTTCTCCATTCTCATCGCCCTGCCGGCCGTTCTGGGGGGTGTCGGAACGCTGTGGGGCCCGCTGATCGGGGCCGTCGTGCTCATTCCGGTGAGCGAATTGAGCCGCTCCTATCTCGGTGGGTCCGGCCGGGGGGTCGATCTGATGATCTATGGCGGGCTGATCGTGCTCGTCGCCCTGGCGCGGCCGCAGGGCCTCGTGAGCCTGCTCGGTCTACGGAGGCGGGCGCATGAAAACGCTGCTTGAGGTCGATAATCTGCGCAAATCCTTCGGCGGCGTGGCCGCCAATGACGGCATTTCCTTCAACGTCGCCGAAGGCGAGATCCTCGGGTTGATCGGCCCCAACGGCGCCGGCAAGACCTCGCTGTTCAACGCCATTTCCGGCGAAATTCCCCCCGATTCCGGCGAAGTGCGGCTGCTCGGCGAAAGGGTCTCGGGCCGCGGTCCGGCGCTGTGTGCCGCGCGCGGCATTGCGCGGACCTTCCAGGTGGTCCGCAGCTTCGATTCGATGACCGTGCTGGAGAACGTCATGGTCGGTGCCTTCGCCCGCACCGCCCGGCCGCGCGCCGCGATGCAGGCGGCGCAGGAGACGCTGGAATTCTGCGGTCTTGCAGCGCGCGCCGACCGCCCGGCCTGGTCGTTGAGCCCGCCGGAGAAGCGCCGCCTCGAGGTCGCGCGCGCACTTGCCACCCGGCCCCGGCTGCTGCTGCTCGACGAAATGCTGACCGGGCTCACGCCCACCGAGGCGCAAGGCGGCGTGCAACTGGTGCGCGACGTGCAGGCGCGCGGCGTCACCATCATCATGGTCGAGCATGTGATGGAGGTGGTGCTGCCGCTGGTGAGCCGTGCCGTCGTGCTCAATCTCGGGCGGGTGCTGACCATCGGTGCGCCGGCGGAGATCGTGAAGAACCCGGAGGTGATCAAGGCCTATCTGGGAGACCGCTATGCTGCGGCTTGAGGGGGTGGCGGCCTCCTATCGCGGACTGAAGGCGCTGCAGGGGGTCTCGATCACGGTCGCGCGCGGCGAGATCGTCGCCGTGGTGGGGGCCAACGGCGCCGGCAAGAGCACGCTGCTCAAGGCCATCGCCGGCCTCGTGGCGACCACGGGCGCCATCGAATTTGACGGAACACCGATCGCCGGCATGGCGCCGCACCGCATCGCCAGGCTCGGCATCAATCTGGTGCCCGAAGGCAGGCGGCTGTTTCCCCGCCTTTCGGTGCAGGACAATCTGCGCCTGGGGGCCTATGCGCGCCGCGGCGAGACCGATCGGATGAAGCCGCTCGACCTGGTGTTCGCCCTGTTTCCCCGCCTGTCCGAGCGCCTTGCGCAGCGGGCGGAGACGCTGTCGGGCGGCGAGCAGCAGATGCTGGCGATCGGCCGCGCGCTGATGACCCAGCCGCGCCTGCTGATGCTCGACGAGCCGAGCCAGGGCATCATGCCCCGGCTGGTGGACGACATCCTGGCCGCCATCACGCGCATCCGCGACCTCGGCGTGACCATCCTGCTGGTCGAGCAGCGGCTCGCCGAATCGCTGGCAATCGCCGACCGCGCCTATGTGCTGCAGACCGGGCGGGTGGTGATGGAGGGCAGGGCGGCCGACATCGCAGCCGATGATGGCGTTCGGCGCGCATATCTGGGAATGTAGCGGGCCATCAGGAGGAGAAGGGGGCATGACCAAGGGAGTCAGCCGGCGAGGTCTCGCCGGCGTTGCGTCCGTCGCATCGATCGCATCGGTGGCCATCATCGGCAGCGCCCGCGCGGCGGACGCGCCCGAGAGCACCTTCCAGCGCGTCACCCGCACCAAGGTGCTGCGCATCGCCGCCCTGCCGGGGGAGCTGCCCTACTTCCAGAAGGACATCACCACCGGTGCCTGGTCGGGGGCGGCGATCGACATGGCGCTCGACATTGCCAAGATCTGGGACGCCAGGCTGGAATACGTCGAATCCACCTACGCCAATTCGGTGCTCGATCTGCAATCCAACAAGATCGACCTCGCCTTCGCCTTGAACCCGACGCCGCAGCGGGCGCTCTCGATCGGCTTCACGCACCCGATGATCATCCATCCATTCGGCTGCATCGCCCGCAAGGGATTCGCGCCGAAGACCTGGGACGATATCAACAAGCCGTCGGTGCGGGTGGTGTGCGACCTCGGGTCCCTGCACGAGGTGACGGCGCGGCGTTTTGCCCCGAAGGCGCAGATCACCGCATACAAGACGCGCGATGACGCGATCCTGGCCATGCAGTCCGGGCGGGCGGATGTGGATATTCTTGCCGCCATGCTGGGCATTACCGCGCTCGCCAAGAACCCGAGCCTTGGCACCTATCATCTGCTCGGCAATCCCACCGTGGCCTTGCCCAGCAACATGGGGGTTCAGCGCGAGGCCGATACCCGCTTCATCGAAGTGCTGAATGCCTGGCTCGACATGAATCGCGGCATCGGCCAGATCCGTGAATGGATGATCGCCGGGATTCTCAAGACCGGCGCCAGGCGGGCGGATATTCCAGCCGAGCTGACCTTCTGATCCCGCGGGCCAGAGGGAGCGGTGCCCTATCACTGGAGCTTCGGCTTCCTCTGGCACTACGAGGTTCTGTTTGTCCGCGGCGTCGAGATCACGCTCGCCTATACGGTCGGCACGATCTTCCTCGGCCTGCTGATCGGCCTCGCCGTCGGCATCGGGCGGCTGTCGACATCCTGGCTGGTCAACACGCCGTTGATCGCCTTCATCGAGTTGTTCCGCTGCACGCCGCTCCTGGTGCAGATCGTCTGGTTCTACTACGCCCTGCCGGTCATCCTCGGCGTGCAGATCTCGGCGACCCTGGCGGCCACGCTGGTTCTCTCGCTCTACACCGGCGTGTTCTACGCGGAGATTTTTCGTGCCGGTATCGTTTCCATTGAGGCCGGACAATGGGATGCCGCCCGCGCGCTGGGGCTCGGCCGGTGGACGATGATGCGCCGCGTCATTCTGCCGCAGGCGATCCGCCGCATGGTTCCGCCCTTCATGAACCAGTCGATCACCCAGCTCAAGAACACGTCGCTGGTCTCGACCATCGCCGTGCCGGACCTGCTGTACCAGGGGCAACTCATCACGGCCAACACCTACCGGCCCCTCGAGGTCTATACGACGGTCGCCATCATCTATTTCATCCTGCTTTTCCCGACGACGCTGCTCGCACAGGCCTACGAACGTCGGCTGCTGCACCGATGAAACCCCTCGCATGAGCGCGCATTTCGGCTACGCGCTGGTTGCCCTCCTGGTGATCATCGACCCGGCGGGAACGGCCGTTCTGTTCATTGGCATGACGCCGCACAACACGGCGGCCGAGCGGGCGGGGCAGGCCATCAAGGCGTGCATCATTGCCTTTATCGTGCTGGCCGCGTTCGGGCTCGGGGGCGAGGTTCTGCTGAGCGCGCTCGGCATCAGCCTGCCGGCCATGAAAGTGGCGGGCGGCATTCTGCTGTTCCTGACGGCCGCCGACATGGTGACCGCAAGCGGCGTGCTGCGCGCCACACCGGACGAGCGCGCCGCCGCCCGCGCGGAGAACGACGTCAGCGTCTTTCCCCTTGCCATCCCGTTCGTGGCTGGGCCGGGCGCGATGACCACGATGGTGTTGCTGCACTCGCAGGCCGGCGGTGATGTCGCCGCCATCGCGGCGCTGCAACTGGCCCTGGTGGTGGCGACGGCGATCACGCTCGCGCTGCTGCTGATGGCCCAGCCGGTTGCCCGCTTGCTGGGAGCCACGGGCGCCAATGTCATCGGCCGGGTGCTCGGCGTGCTGCTGGCCGCCCTTGCCGCGCAGATCGTCATCGACGGCATCCGCCAAAGCCTCGCCGGAGGCTGAGGGCTCGAAGCCTCACCGCCCTCGCCGCCGCTCAATCCAGCGGCACGGCCCCGCAACGCAGAAGGAAATCGGCAACGCCATCAAGGGCCGCCGGATCGCGTGTGGAATCCCCCTCGTCGCCGCGCGGAACCCAAATGACCGTGCCGTAACGCGCCCGCGTCAGCAGCACGCGATAGGTGTTGATGCGGTTGGCGATGTTCTCTTGGCCCCGCGCCGTCTGCCACGCCGAGCCGATGAAGCGGCGCGCGCGCCACTCCGTCACGCCCGGCACACGGATCAGGTCCCCGCCCCAGCACAGGCCGACATGGTCCAGTTCGAGACCCTGGCAGGAAAACTCCGTCGCCATGGTCTCAAGCGCATCGCTAGCTCGAACATCTGGCCAGAAATTAAGAAACCAATGCGCCACCGCGTCGGGGTTCATGTGCGCCAGTTCCACGCCGAGCCCGTCGGCGCGCAGCCGCTTTGCGCCCGAACTGCCGATCAGCCCGCTGCGCCGCAGGCCACGTGCCTGGGCGCGCAGGGAGGAGCGCATGGCGGCAAGATCGCGGGTCAATCGCATCGGTATGCCGCCATTCCGTTCTGCGATATCTCGCGCGCGTGCCCAATTCCCGAGTAGGACGGCGTCGACCCACTCCGAGACAGCTGCGTTGCGCACGCTGCGCATTGGCACGTCGAGATGCAGGGCCTCGTGGCGCGTGAGGCCGGGCAGATGAGGCAACCGCTGGCGCGGGTCCGGCGTGTCCGTCACGGTGGGCGCCGCCAGCACCTGCCAGTGCGGACGGCTTGCCAGCGCCGCTCCCCATTCGGCCAACCCCCCTTCGCCATCATGAATTTCCTGACCGCCGCCCACAAGGCAGACGAGGACCGCCCAATCCGCATGGCGGGCCATGATGTCGAGAAGAAGGCCGGGTTCGGAATCCGTCAGCGCCACCTCGCGGTCGCGGCCCTTGCGGATGGCGTGGCTTGCGGACCAGGAGCGTTGCGCCTCGTCGATCACCACCACGTGCTCGGGCGGGCGATGACCGTTGTGGATATGGCTGTCGCGAAAAGCTGGCAGCGCCTGAATAGCGACCTTGGTGCGCTGGCGGGCAGCGCGCATGCCGCGCGGATCAGCCTGCGCCGCGTCGCGTGCCAGCGCCTCGCGCAGCACGTGGACGAGGGTCGGATTGCCCGTAAGGAAGATCGCGCCGGCGTTCCGTCCGCTTCCGAATGTGGCATTGAGACCGCAAAGGGTCTTGCCGGCACCCGGGATGCCGGTGATGAAAAGGATGCGGTGCGCGCCCGTTGCCTGCGCGGCCTCGACCGCTTGCAAAATGGCGTCGGTGGTCGTGGAGAGGTTTCGGGAGTCGGCCCGGGCGGCGGCGATGTCGGCGACGCCGTGCTGGGCGTAAAGCGTGCAGGCCGCATCGACAATACCCGGCACCGGCCGATAAGGGGCGCTTTCCCAGGCGGCGACATCGAGCAACACCCCTGGGGCAGGCAAGCGCCGCCACAGCTCGCGCAGCAGGCTCGGAAGACTGAGCCGGGACGCATCAAGAACGGATGCGGCACCGCTGATCAGCAGCGGCCATGCTGTTGGCCTGGGTGTGGCGTCGGTGGCGATCAGCACCGGAACGATCGGATGCTGCCGGCTCATAGCATGGAAATCCTGCAAATCGAGCGCGTA
>JAGXAV010000682.1 GCA_018971455.1 Rhodospirillales bacterium | reverse complement strand
GCGGCGGCCCTCCGGCGAGGCGCCGGCCGATCTGCGCGCGCCGCTGGCGACCCTCGGGCTCGGCTGGCCGCTGACCATCGAGGAGCTGAAGACGCGCTACAAGGAGCTCGCCAAACGCCACCACCCGGATGCCAATAACGGCGACCGCGGGGCGGAGGAGCGGCTCAAGACCATCAATCTCGCCTACGCGGCGCTGCGCGGCCGGCTTGCGGCCGGACCTGATCTGGCGGCCGCCGGCTGAGCCTACCCATCCCCCGCCACCCGGCGTAAGCTGCCGGGGACGAACAACAGGATTGCTCGCCTATGAACAAGGTTGCCGCCATCGCCGAAGCCCGTGCCCTGCCGACCTCGGCCATCGACATGCCCGACATCACCGTCAAGGCGCGCGAGATCTTCGGCATCGACACCGACATGGAGGTGCCGGCCTTCTCGATCCGCACCGAGCATGTGCCCGACATCGACCCGGCCTACCGCTTCGACCGCGAGACCTCGCTGGCGATCCTGGCGGGCTTCGCCTTCAACCGGCGCTGCATGATCCAGGGCTACCACGGCACCGGCAAATCGACCCATATCGAGCAGATCGCGGCGCGGCTCAACTGGCCGTGCATCCGCGTCAACCTCGACAGCCACATCAGCCGCATCGATCTCATCGGCAAGGACGCGATCGTCCTTAAGGACGGCAAGCAGGTCACCGAGTTCCGCGAGGGCATCCTGCCCTGGGCGCTGCAGCACCCCTGCGCCCTGGTGTTCGACGAATACGATGCCGGCCGGCCGGACGTGATGTTCGTCATCCAGCGCGTGCTGGAGGTCGAGGGCAAGCTGACGCTGCTGGATCAGAACAAGGTGATCCGTCCGCACCCGAGCTTCCGCCTGTTCGCCACGGCCAACACGGTCGGGCTCGGCGACACCACGGGCCTGTATCACGGCACTCAGCAGATCAACCAGGGCCAGATGGATCGCTGGAACATCGTGGCGACCCTGAACTACCTGCCGCACGGGCAGGAGACCGAGATCGTCATGGCCAAGATGGGCATGGACATGGCCGACAAGGCGCAGAAGAAGCGTGTCGAGAACATGGTGGCGCTGGCCGATCTGACGCGCGCGGGCTTCATCAACGGCGATATCTCGACCGTGATGTCGCCGCGCACGGTGATCACCTGGGCGGAGAATGCGCGCATCTTCGGCGATGTCGGCTTCGCCTTCCGCCTGACCTTCCTCAACAAATGCGACGAGGCGGAGCGCGCGACGGTGGCCGAATACTACCAGCGCTGCTTCAACGAGGAGATCGCCACCGGCAACATGATCCGCAAGGCGAGCTGACCGGCGGCGCGGGCGTTCCACCCCCATGAGCGGCAGCAACACCAAGGACACCACGCGCGCCGACGAGTTCAAGCGCGCGACGGCCGGCGCCCTGCGCGCCATGGCGCAGAGCAGCGAGGTGCAGGTCGCCTTCCAGCCGGGCCCCTCGGGGCTGGCCGGAAAGCGGGCGCGCCTGCCCTTGCCGACGCGCGCGCTGCCGGCGGCCAAGATGGCCAAGCTGCGCGGCGCCGCCGACAGCCTCGCCCTGCGGCTGCGCTACCACGATGACGGCGTGCACGCCGCCCGCATGCCGGCCC
>JAGXAV010000681.1 GCA_018971455.1 Rhodospirillales bacterium | reverse complement strand
TGAAGAACCTCGACGCCACGCCCGCCGAGTTCGAGAGCGATGATTTCACCGCCGAGAAACTGGTGCCCGCCGGCGGCCGGATCAGCATCCTGATCGGCCCGCTCACCCCCGGCACCTACGAGTTCCATGACGAGTATCACGAGGCCGATTCCAAGACCCACCTGACCGTCCGCTAGCGCCGGCAACGGGCGCAACGAACGGGGGGCGCCGCCGGCCGCCGCGTGCCATGGTCGCCGCACGGCCAGTTAGGGGAGGCGCGCATGAACGGCATGGAGGCAGGCATCGCGGCGGAGGTCGGGCGCCAGGACTGGCCCGCCATCGCCGCCAGTCTCGATGCCGAGGGCTGGGCGGTGCTGCCGGGGCTGCTCGCGCCCGCGCGCTGTGCGGACATCGCCGGGCAGTATGACGGCGGCGATTTCCGCAGCACGGTGGTGATGGCCCGGCACGGCTTCGGGCGCGGCGAATACAAATACTTCGCCTACCCGCTGCCCGCGCCGATTGCCGGGCTGCGCGCCGCCCTCTATGCGCGCCTCGCCCCGCTCGCCAATCGCTGGCACGCCGCGATGGGCATCGCCGAGCGCTATCCCGCAGCCCATGCCGGCTTCCTGGCGCGCTGCCACGCCGCCGGCCAGACCCGCCCGACCCCGCTGCTGCTGCGCTACGGCGCGGGCGACTACAACTGTCTGCATCAGGACCTCTACGGGCCGCTCGCCTTCCCGCTCCAGGTCGCGATCCTGCTGTCCGAACCGGGGCGCGATTTCACCGGCGGCGAGTTCGTGCTCACCGAGCAGCGCCCGCGCATGCAGTCACGCCCGGCCGTCGTGCCGCTGCGCCAGGGCGACGGGGTGGTGTTCGCCGTGCACCACCGCCCGGTCCAGGGCACGCGGGGCGCCTACCGCGTCATCCTGCGCCACGGCGTCAGCCGGCTGCGCTCAGGCCAGCGCCACACGCTCGGCATCATCTTCCACGACGCGGCCTGACGCGCGTCAGCCCTTGCCGGGGCCCATCAGCGCCTTCACCTCGTCCATCGCCTCGGCGAAACGCTGATTGAGCAGCGCCAGCGCCTCGCCGTTGGCGTGCTGGATCAGATCCGAGAGCTCCTTGGTGTTGGCCACCGCATGGGCATAGGCGCGCTTCAGCATTTCGGCCTGCTGCGCGGCCTTGGCCTGCGGCGCCTCGGTGCTGGCGAGCGCGCGCATCGTCTCGGTCATTTCGGTCATGGTCTGCTGCATGATTTCCATGTGCCGCTTGGCGACCGCCTGGGCGCCCTCCAGCGCGATGCGGTTGGCCGCCGAAAACGCCTCCATGTTGCGCTTCTGCGCGGCCAGCACCTTCTCCATGTCCGGCGCGCCGGGCAGCTTCAGCTCGGCGAAGCGGCGGGTGAAATCCTCCGCCGCATGTCGCGCCTGTTCGAGGGCACCGCTGAAGGGCGGGGTGAAGGGGGCGTCAGCCTTGCTGCCTTTGGACATGATCGGCTCCTGCTGTGATCGCATCGCCTGCCGCCGCGCGGCCCGGCTGCGCTACGCCCGGTCACGCTACGAGCGTGCCGCCCCGCTCACAACCCGGAAGCCATGACATCTTGTCCACCGGGTGCCTCCGGCGGCTCGTCCTTGCCCGGG
>JAGXAV010000680.1 GCA_018971455.1 Rhodospirillales bacterium | reverse complement strand
CCGCCCCGACGACCTCCTCGCCTGGCTGGAGCCCGCCGTCGCCGGCCGCGACGACCTTGCCGCCGAGCCTCTCACCATCCAGCGCGAGCTCGGCCGCGACAGCCTCGCCTGGGGCCGCGCCCGCAACCTCCTCGAAATCCTCTGGCGCCGCCACCATGCCGACTCCGAAGTCGCCCTCAAGCGCCAGCTTTGGGACGGCCTGCTTCGCGAGGTCTACGGCACCGAGGTCGGCGACGACCGCCTCTTCCTCCAGCACACCTATCTCACCATCGTCGCCAAGACCATCGCCGCCCGCGTCCTCGATCTCGACCTCGCCCGCGCCGAGGCCGCCGACATCCTCTCCGGCCGCGCCATTGCCGAGATCGGCATCCACGGCGCCGTCGAAAGCGACTTCTTCGACTGGATTCTCGCCGATGCCGAGGGCCGCGACCTTGTCCTCCGCCTCGCCCGCCAGACCGCCCGCTTCCGCCTCCGCGACGCTCAGGCGGATGTCCTCAAGGCCCTCTACGAAAGCCTCATCGACCCCACCCAGCGCCACGACCTTGGCGAATACTACACCCCCGACTGGCTCGCCTTCCGCCTCGTTCGCGCCGCCGTCAAGCACCCTCTGACCGACCGCGTGCTCGACCCCGCCTGCGGCTCCGGCACCTTTCCCTTCCACGCCATCCGTCATCTGCGCGAAGCCGCCGCCGCCGCCGGGTGGACCAACGCCCGCGCCGTCGCTGCCTGCGCCGAACAGGTCCGTGGCCTCGATATCCATCCCGTCGCCGTCATCATCGCCCGCGTCACCTGGCTGCTCGCCCTCGGCGACGCCATCGTCGATCGACCGGCCAACCTGCACGTGCCCGTCTTCCTCGGCGACGCCCTGCAATGGAACGTCTCCACGATCGGCGACAGCCGCGAGGTCCAGGTCCGCGTCCCTGACGACCGGCCCCTGCACATCCCGGCCGGCTTCGCCGAGGCGCAGGAGCGCTTCGAGCCCGGCCTGCGCACCCTCTCCGAGGGCCTCACCGATAACGCCTCGCCCGCGCAGGTCGAGGCATCGCTGCGCCGCATCGCCGGCGTCTCGGCGGCCGACGCCGCCGCCCTCGGCCGCACCTTCGCCCAGTTGCAAACCCTCTACCGCGCCGGCCGCAACGGCATCTGGCCCTTCGTCCTCCGCAACCTCGTCCGCCCCCTGTGGCTCTCCCGCCCCGACCAGCGCGCCGATGTCGTCATCGGCAACCCGCCTTGGGTCGCCTATCGCCATCTGAGCCCGGACCTCAAAGCCCGCTTCAAGGATGCCTGCCAGCGCGCCAACCTCTGGATCGGCGGCAAGCTCGCCACCCAGCAGGATCTCTCCGCCCTCTTCGTCGCCCGTGCCACCGAGCGTTACCTCAAGCCGGACGGCACCCTCGCTCTTGTTCTGCCCTACGCCGCCCTCAACCGCCCCGCCTACGAGGGCATGCGCCGCGGCGACTACGGCACCGCCCGGCTGCGCATCGACGCCGCCTGGAGCTTCGACGAGACCGTCCAACCGCTCTTCCCGGTGCCCGCCAGCGTCATCATCGCCCGCCGCGCCTCGCCGCAACCCTTGCCCGCCACCGTCACCCGCTACACCGGCCACCTCCCCCGCCGCGACG
>JAGXAV010000679.1 GCA_018971455.1 Rhodospirillales bacterium | reverse complement strand
AGAACACCGTGATGCTGCGGACCTTCAGCAAGGTGTTCGGCCTGGGGGGCGCGCGCGTCGGCTGGGCCTATGCGCCGGCGGGCGTCGTCGATGCGCTGAACCGGGTGCGCGGGGTGTTCAACGTCAACCTCTCCGCCCAGGCCGCCGCCGTCGCCGCGCTGGCCGAGTCCGGCTGGGTGGAGACCTGCCGCGCCCACAACACGCTCTGGCGCGCCCGGCTGGCGGCCAGCCTGGAGGCGGCGGGCATCAAGGCCTGGCCGACCGAGGGCAATTTCATCCTCGCCGATTTCGCCACCGACGCGCGCGCGGCAGCGGCGGATGCCTTCCTCAAGACGCGCGGCATCATCGTGCGCGCCATGGGCGCCTATGATCTCGGCCATTGCCTGCGCATCACCGTCGGCACCGCCGAGGAATGCACGCTGGTGGCCGAGGCGCTGGCCGGTTTCATGTCGGCGCACCATGGCTGAACCGCTGTTTCGCCGGCTGACGCTGCTCGGCATCGGGTTGATCGGCAGCTCGATCGCGCGCATCGCCGCCGAGCGGGGCGATCTGGCGGCCGAGGTGGTGGCCAATGCGCGCACGCAGGCCACCCTCGACCGGGTGATGGAGCTCGGCATCGCCGATCGCGTCGAGCTCGACCCGGTGCGCGCCGTCGAAGGGGCCGATTGCGTCATTCTGTGCGCCCCGGTCGGCGCCTATGCCGTGCTCGCCGAGGCGATCGCGCCGCATCTGGCGCCCGGCTGCATCCTCAGCGATGTCGGCTCGACCAAGCAGTCGGTGATCCGCGATGTCGGCCCGCTGGTGCCGGAGGGGGTGCATTTCGTGCCCGCCCACCCGTTGGCCGGCACCGAATATTCCGGCCCCGATGCGGGCTTCGTGACCCTGTTCGAAGGCCGCTACACGCTGATCGTGCCGCCGCCGGGCACCGACGAGGAGGCGATCGAGCGGGTTGCCGCCTTGTGGCGGCGCTGCGGGTCGATGGTGGAACGGATGGAGCCGGCGCACCACGACAGGGTGCTGGCGATCGTTTCGCATCTGCCGCATTTGCTGGCGTTCACCATCTGCGGCACGGCCGACGATCTGGCCGACGAAAGCCGGTCGGAGGTGCTGCGGTTCGCCGCGTCCGGCTTCCGCGATTTCACCCGGATCGCCGCGTCCGACCCGGTGATGTGGCGCGACGTATTCCTGAACCACCGCGAAGCGCTACGGGAGATGCTGGCCCGGTTCCTGGAAGACGCGCAGGCGATGGCGCGCGCGGTGCGCTGGGGCGATGCCGGCTATATCGAGGACAAGGTGGAGCGCGGGCGGAAGATCCGGCGCAGCCTGATCGAGTTGAAGCAGGCGTAGCGCCGTCCGTGCCGCGATTGCGGCCCGGGCGGCATGCGCGTTCGCCGTCCAAACCAACAGGTGGTCCCGCGGCCCTGTGCCGCCCGGGCGCTGACCGCCGCGCGCGCCGGGCCGCGGCACCGGGGAATCGGCGCATATCGGCGGTGACTCTGCCGGCGTTCAGAGACGGGATCGCGACAGTCAGCCCGATCCTGCGGGGGGCGGCGCGTCTTCGCGGGCGGTTGGCTGGTTTCGCTTGCGGGGAGGGGATAGCGCGGGCTTTCGGGGCCGAATTTCGGTCC
>JAGXAV010000067.1 GCA_018971455.1 Rhodospirillales bacterium | reverse complement strand
GGCCGGTCTATCTGCCGGCCGGCGCGGAGTGGGTGCATGTGTGGAGCGGCGCCACTCATCCAGGCGGCCGGCGCATCCGCGTGCCGGCCCCGTGCGGCCAGCCGCCCGTGTTCTACCGCACGGGATGCGCGATGGCCGCCCTGTTCGCGGCGATGGCCGCGCGGTGATCAGGCGCCCTCGCCTTGCACCCGCAGCAGGCGCAAGGAACTGACGACCGCGGCGAGGCCCGCGAAGCCCGCCCCGGCCAGCACGGCGACCAGAGCACCCTGGCGCACGCCGCCGGCCTCGGTCAGGCCGAACGACACCGCGGCCAGCGCCGCCCCGGTCGATTGGCCAAGCTGGCGGGCGGTGGACAGCATGCCGCTGCCGGCGCCGCTGCGCTCGCGCGGCACGCTGCCCAGCAGCAGGCGGTTGTTGGGAGATTGGAACAATGCGAACCCGCCGCCGGTCAGCGCCATGCGCCCCATCACGCTCCACCACGGGGCATGGGCCGGCATGAAGGCGATCAGCAACAGCCCGATCGCCATGATGGTGAGGCCCACGCCGCCCATCAGGCCGGCCGAGAGCCGGTCTGACAGGCGGCCCGAGATGGGGGCCACGATGGCCACCGTGGCCGGCCACGGCGTCATCAGGATGCCGGTGCCGATCGGCGACATGCCGCCCGCCTCGAACAGGAAGGGCAGCGCCACATAGGCGATGGTCTGCGCGCAGAAGGAGCAGATCGACGTCGCCACCGACAGCGAGAAGACCGGATTGCGGAACAGGTCCATCGGCAGCATGGGATGGGCGAGGGCGAGCTGGCGGCGCACGAAGATGGCGCCGCACAGCCCCGCGATCAGCAGCGCGCCGGCCGACACGGCGCCGGCCTGGCCATGCCCCAGCCCGTCGAGCGACCAGACGAAGAGGCCGAAGGTCAGCGCGCTGAGCAGGGCGCTGGCGAGATCGAAGCGGTGCCCCGACCGCTCCGAGCGCGGCAGCGAGCGCGTCATGGCGAGCGCGAGCAGGCCGAGCGGCACATTGACGGCGAACAGCCAGGGCCAGTGGGCCACCGAGAGGATGGCCGCGGCGACCGACGGGCCGATCGCCGACGAGGTAGCGACGATCAGGGAATTGAGGCCGAGGCCGCGGCCGAGCAGGGCGCGCGGATAGATGGTGCGCACGATGGCGGCGTTCACGCTCATCAGCCCGGCGCCGCCCAACCCCTGGATCAGACGGCCAAGGATGAGGATCGGCAGCGAGCCGGACAGCGCGCAGACCAGCGAGGCGGCCGTGAACACTGCCAGGCCCAGCGTGTAGACCCGCCGGTAGCCGTAGATGTCACCGAGGGCCGAGAAGGGCAGCAGCGAAATGGTGACGGCGATCTGGTAGGCGTTGACAACCCAGACCGAGGAGGCCGGCGAGACGTGCAGATCGCCGGCAATGGTGGGCAGCGCGATGTTGGCGATGGAGGAATCGAGCACCGCCACGCTGATGGCGATGCCCAGGGCCAGCATGGCGCGCCCGCGCAGGGCGGGCGGCAGGCCGTCGCTCGTCTCGGTCACGGTGCGGCATTCTCCATTCCGCGCAGTTTCCGGCGATGCCCGGGGCGGCGCAAGACCGCGTTCATGCTTCCTTCATCGGCGCCTGCCAGGATGGGTGCGGGAGGATCGCGCGCCATGTCGGGCTCCATCACCAGCGGTATCGACTATTCCGTGCTGTTCCCCACCACCGCCGGCACCGGCGCGACCAGCAGCCTGCTGGGGGCGCTGTACGGCACGGGCGGGGGCACCACCAGCAGCCCCACGGCCGCGCTGCAGGCCCTGCAGACGGCGCAGCGCGACCAGACCAAGGACATCGCCACCACCGCCAGCCAGCCGCAGATCGCGCGCGACATCGCCGCCTTCCAGGCCGCCGTCGCCAATGCCAAGACCCCGGCCGATCTGCTCGCCAATCCCACGGCGCTGAAGGTGCTGCTCACCGCCAACGGGCTGTCCAGCGACGTCGCCTATCCCGCCCTGGCGCAGAAGGTGCTGCTTTCCGACCCGTCGAACGCGAACTCCCTGGTCAACCAGATCAACAGCACGGACGCCACCTGGCTGCCCGTCGTGCAGACCTATCAATTCGCCACCAAGGGGCTCGCGGCCCTGCAGAACCCGACGGCGATGGCGGCCATCACCAGCGGCTATGCCGAGATTTCCTGGCGGCAATCGCTGGATGCGACGACGCCCGGCCTGTCCAACGCGCTGAGCTTCCTGCAGAAGGCCTCGACCATGACCTCCGCCAACCAGATCCTGGGCGATCCGGTGATTCGCGACGTGGTCACCACCGCGCTGAACATTCCGTTGCAGATCGCCTATCAGGACAGCACGGCGCAGCAGAATGCCATCACCAGCCAGCTCGACATCAGCCGGTTGCAGGACCCGAAATTCGTCCAGTCCCTGGCCCAGGAATATCTGCTGAACAAGGCGCAGGCCGCACAGACGAGCGGCACCACGCCGAGCCTGGATTCGCTGGCCGTCCAGGCCGCCGGGCTGGTGGTGTAGCCCGCCGCCGCGCAACCGCGCCGGATTGCGGCGCGGACGAACTGCGCACATGCTGCGCCTCATGCCCCCGGACGGGCGATGAGGATGCGATGGACCCGAACGCCCTGCCCTTCGATGCCGACGAGATGCTGGCCGGTCTGCGCCCATGGGTGGAATGCGAGAGCCCGACGCACGATGCCGCCGCGGTCAATCGCTGCATGGACCTCGCGGCGCGCGAGCTGGCCATGGCCGGCGCGCAGATCGACCGCATCCCCGGCCGCATGGGGTTTGGCGACTGCGTTCGGGGCCGGTTCGGCCCGCCGGGCGCCGGCATTCTGGTGATGGGCCATCTCGACACCGTGCATCCGCTCGGCACGCTGGCCACGCTGGCCTGGCGGCGCGAGGCCGGGCAGTGCTTCGGACCCGGCATTCTGGACATGAAGGGCGGCAACTACATCGCACTCGAGGCGATCCGCCAGCTTCAGCGCGCCGGGATCGCGGCGAAGCTGCCGATCACCGTGCTGTTCACCAGCGACGAGGAGGTCGGCAGCCCATCCACGCGCGACCTGATCGAGGCCGAGGCGGCCCGGCATCGCTACGTGCTGATCCCCGAGCCCGCGCGGCCGGATGGCGGGGTGGTGACCGGGCGCTACGCCATTGCGCGGTTCCGCCTGAAGGCCACCGGACGCCCGAGCCATGCCGGGGCGCGGCTGGCCGAGGGGCGCAGCGCGATTCGCGAAATGGCCCGCCAGATCATCGCCATCGAGGACATGACGACCGAGGATTGCACCTTCAGCGTCGGCGTCGTGCGGGGTGGCGAGTGGGTGAATTGCGTCGCCACCACCTGCGAGGGCGAGGCGCTCAGCATGGCCAAGCGCCAGGCCGATCTGGACCGCGGCGTCGCCGCCATGCTCGCCCTGCGCGCCCACGGCAACGATGTGCAGTTCGAGGTCACGCGCGGCGTCACCCGCCCGGTGTGGGAGCCCGATGCGGGCACCGAGGCGCTGTGGCGCCACGCGCGGGAGATCGCGCTGGCGCTCGGCTTCAATATCCCACCGCAGAGTTCCGGCGGCGGGTCGGACGGCAATTTCACCGGCGCCATGGGCATTCCCACGCTGGACGGGCTCGGCCTGGCCGGCGCCGGCGCGCACACGCTGGGTGAGCACATCGAGATCGCGAGCCTGGTGCGGCGCGCCCGGCTGATGGCCGGCCTGCTGGCCACGCTGCAATAACGCCGGCCACCTGCCCCCGCATTACCGACTGGAGAGATCGCACATGGACGCAACCCGCATCGCCCGCCCCGAGGATGTCGGCCTTTCATCGCGCCGGCTGGCACTGATCGAGGGCTGGATGCAGCGCCTGGTGGCGGATGGCAAGCTGCCCGGCGTTCTCACCATGGTCTCGCGGCGGGGACAGACGGCGTGGCTGGCCTGCCACGGTCAGGCCGATATCGCCCGCGCCGCGCCGATGCGGCCCGACACCATCGTGCGCATCTATTCGATGACCAAGCCGCTCGCCAGCGTGGCCATCATGATGCTGTACGAGGAGGGCCACTTCCAGCTCGATGACCCGATCACCCGCTTCCTGCCCTGCTTCGCCGACATGCGGGTCTGCGTCGGCGGCGCGCGCGGCAAGATCGAGACGGCGCCGGCCAATCGCGACATCACCTTCCGCGACCTGCTGACGCACACCTCTGGGCTGACCTACGGCTTCATGGAAGCCTCGCCGGTGGATGCGCTGTACCGCGAGCATGGGGTGGATTTCCAGACCTCGGATGCGACGCTGGCCGAACTGGTCGAGAAGGCGGCCGCCCTGCCCCTACTCGCCCAACCCGGCAGCGCGTGGAATTACAGCATCGCGACCGACGTGCTGGGCCACCTCGTCGCCACCATCTCCGGGCAGAGCTTCGCAAGCTTCCTGCACGAGCGGGTGATCGGCCCGCTCGGCATGAAGGATACCGGCTTTCATGTGCCGCCCGAGAAACTCGCCCGCTTCGCCGCCAACTACACGCGCGGGGCGGACGGCCGGCCGATGCTGATCGACGATCCGCAGAAGAGCCGCTTCGGCGCGCCGCGCGCCATCGCCTCGGGCGGCGGCGGGCTGGTGTCCACCGCCGGCGACTACATGCGCTTCTGCCAGATGATGCTGAACAAGGGCACGCTGTCGGGCACGCGGCTGCTCGGGCGCAAGACGGTCGAGCTGATGACGATGAATCATCTGGGCGGCGACATGGCCGATATGGGCCAGGCCCGCTTCAGCGAATCGCCCTATACCGGCATCGGCTTCGGGCTCGGCTTCTCGGTGATGCTCGACCCGGCGAAGGCGCAGATCCTCGGCACGCCGGGGGAATATGCCTGGGGCGGCGCGGCCAGCACGGCCTTCTGGATCGACCCGGCCGAGGAGCTGGCGGTGGTGATGCTGACCCAGCTCACGCCCTCATCGACCTACCCGATCCGCCGCGAGCTGCGCGTGCTGACCTACCAGGCGATCATCGACTGAGGGGCGGTCAGCCGCCGAACCGCCCCGATTTCGGAAAGCCGCTCGGCGGCAGACGGCCGGCCTGCGCGCGCTCCCCGAGCCAGTCGCGCAGATCGGTCTCGGTGCGCGTCTTTTCGCCCAGCCGCCAGGTCAGACCATCGGCGAGGGCGAACACCTTGGCGTCGGCCAGCCCGCCATCCTTGTATTTCTGCAACATCACGCCGGCGCCGCGCGCCATCTCGGGCACCTGGTCGAGCGGGAAGACCAGCAGCTTCTTGTTCTGGCCGATCACCGCGACGTGGTCGCCCGCCGCCGGCACGCAGCGCACCGCTTCCTCGCCGGGCTTGAGGTTCAGCACGGTCTTGCCGGTCCGCTTCTCGGCCAGCAGATCGTCCGATTTTACCACGAAGCCGCGCCCGGCACTGCTCGCCACCAGATAGCGCAACCCGGCGCGCCAGATGAAGATGGTGGCGACGTCGTCCTCGTTGGTGAGGTCGGCCAGCACGCGCACCGCCTGGCCGTCGCCACGGCCGCGCGGCAGGTCGCCCGCCTTGAGCGTGTAGGCGCGGCCGTTGGTTGCGAACAGGCAGAGCCGGTCGGTGGTCTCGCAGGGCACCAGCAGGCGCAGCCGGTCGCCTTCCTTGAATTTCTGGGCGTCGCCGTCGATGCCGTGGCCCTTGACGGCGCGGATCCAGCCCTTCTCGGACAGCACCACCGTGATCGGCTCGCGCTCGACGAAGGCCTCGGTGGCAACCTCGATCGGCGCCGGCGCGTCGGCAAGCTCGGTGCGCCGGGCCCCCAGCGCGCCGCCGCCGAATTTCTGCCGCGTCTCCTCGAGCTCGCCGGCAATCCGTTCCCAGCGTTTCGCGGAATCCTTGAGCAGGCCCTGCAACTCGCGCAGCTCGCGGCCCAGCGCCTTGTGCTCGCGGCGGATCTCCATCTCCTCCAAGCGGCGCAACGCGCGCAGCCGCATGTTCAGGATCGCCTCCGCCTGCACGTCGGCCAGCGAGAAGGTGGCCATCCGCACCGGCTTGGGTTCATCCTCGTGGCGGATGATGCGGATCACCTCATCGAGGTTGAGGAAGACGGCAAGGTAGCCCTCGAGAATCTCCAGCCGCCGCTCGATCGCCGCGCGGCGGTGGTTGCTGCGGCGGATCAGCACCTCGTGGCGATGGTCCAGCCATTGGCGCAGCACGTCGCGCAGGCCGAGCACCATCGGCGTGTGGTCGGCGGTCAGCACGTTCATGTTGAGGCTGAACCGGGTCTCGAGCGCGGTGGCGCGGAACAGCGTCGCCATCAGCACGTCCGGCTCCACGCCGCGCGTCTTGGGCTCCAGCACGAGGCGCAGCGTCTCGGCGCTCTCGTCGCGCAGATCGCCGAGCAGGGGCAGCTTCTTCTCCTCCAGCAGCTGCGCGATCTGGTCGATCAGGCGGGCCTTCTGCACCTGATAGGGAATTTCGGTGACGACGATCGACCAGGTGCCATGCTTGCCGCGCTCGACGGCCCAGCGCGCGCGCAGGCGGAAGCCGCCGCGCCCGGTCTCGTAGGCCTGCAGGATGGAGGCACGCTCCTCCACCACCACGCCGCCGGTGGGGAAATCGGGGCCGGGCATATGGGCGAGCAGCTCGGCCACACTTGCCTCGGGGTGGCGGACCAGATGCAGCGCGGCGGCGCAGACCTCGCCGGCATTGTGCGGCGGGATGCTGGTCGCCATGCCGACGGCGATGCCCGCCGCGCCATTGGCAAGCAGGTTGGGAAACCCGCCGGGCAGCACCAGCGGCTCGTTCTCCTCGCCGTCATAGGTCGGGCGGAAATCCACCGCGTCCTCGTCGATGCCGGCGAGCAGCGCCTTGGCGATCTCGGTCAGCCGCGCCTCGGTGTAGCGCATGGCGGCGGCGTTATCGCCGTCGATATTGCCGAAATTGCCCTGGCCATCGACCAGCGGGTAGCGGGCGGCGAAATCCTGAGCGAGGCGGACCATGGCATCGTAGATCGAGGCGTCGCCGTGCGGATGGAACTTGCCCATGACATCGCCGACGATGCGGGCGCATTTCTTGAAGCCGGCCGCCGGGTCGAGGCGCAGCAGGTGCATGGCGTAGACCAGCCGCCGATGCACGGGCTTCAGCCCGTCGCGCACATCCGGCAGCGAGCGCGCCATGATGGTGGACAGCGCATAGGCGAGGTAGCGCTCGCTCAGCGCGTTCGCGAGCAGCGTGTCGTCGATCTTGCCGATCAGCTCATCGACCATGCGAGTCGGGTCCCCTGCCAGTCAGGGGAGGGTGGTAGGACGGGCAGGCCGGTCAAGGCAATGGCGTGGCCGCGCCAGACGGATCAGGCGGGGGCGGATCGGGCGAGGCCGGATCGGGCGGCAGCAGATCGGGCAGGCGCAGCCGGGCGGGCGGCAGCGGCTTGTGCTGGAGGCCGAAGACGTCGCGGGCGAGGAAATGCCCCGTCAGCCGCAGACCGTCCCGCCAGTCCCGCGCGGTGCCGGGCGCCTGGCCGAGCAGCAGCGTCGGCAGCGGCAGCAGCCGCTCCCGCCACTGCCCCGCGCCGGCCTCGGAGACGGCACAGCCCGATCGCGGGGAGACGAAGGCCAGATCCTCCCGCGAGCCGGTGACGGCGCAGCGCGCGAGGTCGAGCCCGTAGCCGAGATCGGTCAGCAGATCGGCCTCCCAGCGGATCAGCGCATCGAGCATCGACGGCCCCTGCGCCAGGCGCGCCAGCAGGTGCAGCAACCCGTCGAAGACGCGCGGATGGGGCTCGCGCTCCGGCAGCGCGCCCTCGGCCACCGCACAGACCGCGGTGAGCATCGCCAGCGCCAGCGCGTCGTCGAGCGCCAGGGCCGCGGTCGGGTGCACCATCTCGGCGCTGAAGCTGCCAAGCTGGTCGGCCAGCCGCCCGACCCAGCGCAGCTGGACGAGATTGCCGGGCTGCCACAGCGCCGCCCGCAGCCGCGCCTGGGCGCCGCGCGCGAGGCCGCGATGCAGGCCGTGCGCCTCGGTCATCACCGTGGCAATGGCGTCGCCCTCGCCGAAGGGCCGCACGGCCAGCACGATCGCGGGCGCCTCCCATTCCATGGCGGGCTCCTACTCGAATTCCGTCGGCAGCTCCGGGTGAGCGGCATGGGCGAACATGCGGGCGATCTGGTGCGGCTGCACGCGGTCCAGCGACAAATCGGCCGGGATGGCGTCCTCGGCGAAGAAGGCGACCTCCGAGGTCTCCGCGGACGGGGTCGCCACGCCGCCGATGATGTCGCAGAGGAAGAAGCATTTATAGGCCTGGAAGGGCTGCGGCGGATGGCCCTGGCGGGTGCGGTCCCACAGCGCGGCCAGCTTGCGCACCCGCACGTCGAAGCCGGATTCCTCGCGAACCTCCTTGACCACGTTCTCCGCGGCACTCAGCCCGACATCCGCCCAGCCGCCGGGCAGCGTCCAGCGCCCGCCATCGGCGGCCTCGCGCACCA
>JAGXAV010000678.1 GCA_018971455.1 Rhodospirillales bacterium | reverse complement strand
AGGTGGTGGCCGCCCTGGCCGCGCTGCGCGAGGGGCTGGCCGCCGAGGCCGACCGCTTCGGCTTCTTCGTGCTGTCGGACACCGACGAGGCGGCGGCGATCGGCGCCGAGGCGGCGGCGATGGCGGCGGCGCCGGCGATCGGCTACCGGCGGCGCGCCGTGAACGCCGGCTTCAAGGCCGGCAACGTGATGGAGTTCCTCGACCGCCATGCCGGCGAGTTCGATTTCGCCGTCGTGCTCGACGCCGATTCGCGCATGTCGGCCGATGCCGTGCTGCGGCTGGTGCGCATCCTGCAGGGCTCGCCATCGCTGGCGCTGGTGCAGCACCTCACCGTCGGCCGGCCGGCGGCGGCGGCGTTCCCCCGCCTGTTCCAGTTCGGCATGCGGGCGGGCATGCGCATCTGGGCCACCGGGCAGGCCTGGTGGCAGGGCGATGCGGGCCCGTTCTGGGGGCACAACGCCATCCTTCGCATCGCCCCGTTCCGCGCCCATTGCCGGCTGCCGGCGCTGCCCGATGGCCGCACCATCCTGTCGCACGACCAGGTCGAGGCGGCGCTGCTGCGCGGCGCCGGCTGGGGGGTGTGCGTGTGGGCGGCGGAGGAGGGCTCGCAGGAGGAGAACCCGCCGGCCCTGCCGGAGTTCATCGCCCGAGACGCGCGCTGGCTCGCCGGCAACATGCAGTACCGCCACCTGCTGGGAATGCCGGGGCTGGCGGCGATGGGGCGGTGGCAGCTGGTGCAGGCCATGCTGCTGTTCAGCGGGGCGCCGCTTTCCTGCGCGCTGCTCCTGCTCGCGGCGCTGGCGGCGGCGGGCGGCATGGCGGTGCCGCGGGACAGGATGCTCGGCCTTACGCTGGCCTGGCTCGCCCTGGCCTATGCGCCGAAGCTGCTCGGCTACCTCGATGCCGGGCTCGACGGCGCGCGGCCCTATGGCGGGCGGTGGCGGTTCGCCCTCGGCGCCGCGGCGGAGTTCGGCTTTTCGCTGCTGCTCGACGCCATCATGCAGCCGAGCCGGGTGCTGGCCATGGCGGCGGCCCTGCCCGGGCGCCGCCAGGCGGGCTGGGGGGCGCAGAACCGCGCGGCGCGCGGTGTCGGCTGGGGTGAGGCGGCGCGGCTGCTGTGGCCGCACACCCTGCTGGGCGCGGTGGCGTTCGCCGGGCTCGCGCGGGGATCATGGCTGGCGGCGCTGTGGGCGCTGCCGGTGGCGGGCGGGCTGCTGGTGGCGATTCCGTTCGCCGTGGCGACGTCGCGCCCCGCGCTGTCGGACTGGCTGCGCGCGCGCGGCATCGCCGCGCTGCCCGAGGAGATCAGGCGATGAACAGCAGCCCCGCGCCGGCGGCCTCGGCGAGCCAGCCGCCCGGCACCGGGCGGGCCGCGCCGAGCCGGGCGACGGCCGCGCACGCATCGTCGGTGCGCAGCACCAGGCCGGCGATGAATGGCAGGGACGGGACGGGCAGCCCGGGGAACACCACCCCCAGCGCCGCTTGCGGCAGGATGCGCACGGCCCCGGCATCGAGCGCCAAGGCGTAGCCGCCGAGCGGATCGGGCACCAGGGCACTCCCCGCGGCGCGGGCGAGCCGGGCGGCGAGGGCCGCCGGGTCGTCCGCCGCCATCACCACCGCCTCCAGCGCCACGGC
>JAGXAV010000677.1 GCA_018971455.1 Rhodospirillales bacterium | reverse complement strand
CAGGATCGCGCCGCCGGCGCGCCGGACGGCGAAATCCATCCGCCGGCGGGCGTAGGGCGCGGTGCGTGCCAGCGGAGCGATCGGAGCATCGGCATAGCCGGCCCGGCGCAAGGCGGCCGCCAGCAAGCCGGATTTCCATGCGGCGTAGGGCGCATCCCGCCAGTGTTGCAGCGTGCAGCCGCCGCAGGCGCCGAAATGCGGGCAGGGCGGCGCCACGCGCTCGGCGCTAGGCTCCAGGATGTCCGCCACGCCGGCCCAGCCCTCGCCGCGCCGGGCCGTGGGGGTGGCGCGGACCAGTTCGCCGGGCAGCGTGCCGGGCAGGTAGAGCGGTGTGCCGCACGGAAGCTCGGCGATGCCGTCCGCGTCCGCGCCGATGCGCTGGATGCGGACGGTGCTGGCGGGCGGGTTCAGCCGCCGAAAGCCGACAGGCCGGTCTGCGCGCGGCCGAGGATGAGGGCATGGACGTCATGCGTGCCCTCGTAGGTGTTCACCGCCTCGAGATTCATGACGTGGCGGATGACGTGGTACTCGTCGGCCACGCCGTTGCCGCCGTGCATGTCGCGCGCCTCCCGGGCGATGGCCAGTGCCTTGCCGCAGGAATTGCGCTTGCACAGGCTGATCATCTCGGGTGCCGCCACCCCTTCGTCGAGTAGCCGGCCGAGGCGCAGCACCGCCTGCAGGCCGAGGGTGATTTCGGTCTGCATGTCGGCGAGTTTCTTCTGGATCAGCTGCGTCGCGGCCAGCGGGCGGCCGAACATCATGCGTTGCAGCGTGTAGTCGCGCGCGGCGTGCCAGCAGAACTCGGCCGCCCCCAGCGCGCCCCAGGAAATGCCGTAGCGCGCGTTGTTGAGACAGGAGAACGGCCCGCGCAGCCCCTTGACCTTGGGCAGCATGTTCTCCGCCGGCACGAACACGTCGGCCATCATCACCATGCCGGTGATGCTGGCGCGCAGCGAGAACTTGCCCTCGATCTTCGGCGCCGAGAGACCCTTCATGCCCTTCTCGAGGATGAAGCCGCGGATATCGCCGGCATCGTCCTTGGCCCAGACCACGAACACGTCGGCGATCGGCGAGTTGCTGATCCAGGTCTTCGAGCCGTTGAGGAGGTAGCCGCCATCGACGGATTTCGCCCGCGTGCGCATCGAGGCGGGGTCCGAGCCGGCATCGGGCTCGGTCAGCCCGAAGCAGCCGACCCATTCGCCGGTGCACAGCTTCGGCAGGTAGCGGGCCTTCTGCTCGTCCGAGCCATGCGCGTAGATCGGGTACATCACCAGGGAGGATTGCACGGAGAAGGCGCTGCGGTAGCCGCTGTCCACGCGCTCCACCTCGCGGGCGATCAGCCCGTAGGAGACATAGTTGACGCCGGCGCAGCCATAGCCCTCGAGCGTCGCGCCGAGGAAGCCCATGGCGCCCATCTCGTTCATGATCTCGCGGTCGAAGCGCTCCTCGCGATTGGCCATCAGCACGCGGGGCAGAAGCTTCTCCTGGCAGTATTCGTGGGCCGCGTCGCGGATCGCCCGCTCGTCCTCGTCGAGCTGCTGGTCGAGCAGCAGCGCGTCATCCCATTTGAACGGTCCGAGCTTGCCCTTGCGGCTGGCCAGAGGGGCGACGACGTTCATGCTCACGCCTCCGTTGCTT
>JAGXAV010000676.1 GCA_018971455.1 Rhodospirillales bacterium | reverse complement strand
ACATGGAGGTGTTCGTGGAAATCCACGAGAACATCCGCGGCGAGGACGTCTTCGTCATCCAGTCGACGTCCTATCCGGCCAACGACAACCTGATGGAACTGCTGATCACCATCGACGCCCTCAAGCGCGCCTCGGCGCGGCGGATCACCGCGGTGATCCCCTATTTCGGGTATGCCAGGCAGGACCGCAAAAGCGGCTCGCGCACGCCGATCAGCGCCAAGCTGGTCGCCAACCTCATCACCGAGGCCGGCGCCAACCGCGTGCTGACGATGGATCTCCACGCCGGGCAGATCCAGGGCTTCTTCGACATCCCGGTCGACAACCTCAACGCCGCCCCACTCTACAGCCGCGACATCCAGGAGAATTTCAGGGATCGCGACCTGATGATCGTCTCGCCCGATGTCGGCGGCGTGCTGCGGGCCCGCATCATCGCCAGCCGGCTGAACTGCGACCTCGCCATCATCGACAAGCGCCGCGAGCGCGCCGGGGTGTCGGAGGTGATGAACGTCATCGGCGAGGTCGAGGGGCGGGACTGCATCCTGGTCGATGACATCGTCGATTCCGGCGGCACGCTGTGCAACGGCGCCGCCGCGCTGATCGCCAACGGCGCCCGCTCGGCCAGCGTCTATGTCACCCACGGCGTGCTCTCCGGCGGCGCCGTGGTGCGCATCGCCTCCAGCCCGATCGAGATGATGACGATCACCGACAGCATCCTGGCGACCGAGGCGGTGCGGCAGGCCGCCAATATCCGCCAGGTCACCATCGCCCCGCTGCTCGCCGAGGCGATGCGGCGCATCAACGATGAAAGCTCGGTGAGCTCGCTGTTCGACTGAACGATTCCGAGAAGGAACCCACCCATGAACAAGCTGTTCTACTCGCCCGGCGCCTGCTCCATCGGCATTCACGTGCTGCTCGAGGAGATCGGCAAGCCCTACGAGGCCGTGGTGACCAACACCCGCGAAGGCGCGCAGTTCAAGCCGGAGTTCACCAGCCTCAACCCGAAATCCAAGGTGCCGACGCTGCAGCGCGACGACGGCACGGTGCTCACCGAATTCCCCGCCATCGCCTACTGGCTGGCCCGCACCAACCCCGAGCGCCATCTGCTGCCCGACGATGTCGAGGGCCAGACGCGCGCGCTGGAGGCGATGGACTACGCGGTGGCGACCATGCACATGCAGGGCTTCTCGCGCATGTTCCGCCCGGCCAATTTCGCCCCCGGCGAGGCCGACCACGACGCGGTCAAGGCGCGCGGGCGGGAGATCATGGAAAAGGGTCTCGCGGTCATGGACCGCGCCCTCGCCGGCAAGGACTATGTCACCGGCAGCTTCTCCATCGCGGACGCGGCGCTGTTCTATGTCGAGTTCTGGTGGGCTGCGCGCCTCGGCCTGCCCCTTCCGGCCAATTGCGCCGCCCATTTCGCGCGCATGAAGGCCCGCCCCGCGGTCGCCGCCGTGCTCCGGAAGGAAGGGTTCGACGCCTGACCGACATTCTGGAACAAAGCGCCTTCTGGTTCCTGCGCCACGGCGAGACCGACTGGAACGCGCAAAATCTGTCGCAGGGAAACGTCGATATCCCGCTGAACGAAACCGGGTTGGCGCAGGCCCGGTCCGCCGCCCTGCTGTTACGCGGCAAGGGCAAC
>JAGXAV010000675.1 GCA_018971455.1 Rhodospirillales bacterium | reverse complement strand
CAGGCCGGCCGGCCATCGCGCGCGGGCTGGCGTCCGGTCTCGAGATTTTCCAGCACCGTCAGCCCGGTGAAGATGCGCCGCTCCTCCGGCACGTAGCCGAGGCCGAGGCGGGCGACGCGATAGGGTGGCAGGCCGCCAATCTCCTGGCCGGCAAAGACGATCTGCCCGGCAATCGGCGCGAGCAGCCCGATCAGGCTGCGCATCGTCGTCGTCTTGCCCGCGCCGTTGCGCCCGAGCAGCGCAAGGGCCTGCCCCCGCGCCACCGCGAAGGTGACGCCTTGCAGGATGCGCGCGCGCCCGTAGCCGGCATGCAGCTCCTCGACACGCAGCATCAATGCCCGCCGCTGGTTGCGCCGGTGCCGAGATAGATCTCGCGCACCTGCGCATCGGCGCGGATCGCCGCGGCGTCGCCCTCGGCGATCAGCCGCCCGCGGCTGAGCACCAGGATACGGTCGGCATGGTTGAAGACCGCATCCATGTCGTGCTCGGTGAACAGCACGGCCAGGCCGCGTTCGCGCACCAGCGCGCGCACCAGCCGCATCAGGCCGACCCGCTCGCCCGGCGCCATGCCGGCGGTCGGCTCGTCCATCAGCAGCAGGCGCGGCGCCTGCGCCAGAGCCATCGCCAGTTCCAGCCGCTTGAGATCGCCATAGGCCAGCACGCCCGCCGCGTGGTCGCCGCGCGCGGCCATGCCCAGGCTGTCGAGCAGCGCCTCGGCCTTGGCGGCGAAGGCGGCGGCGGCGGGGCGGCAAAACCGCCAGATGCGCCGGTGATGCGACAGCAGAGCGAGCTGCACGTTCTCGCGCGCCGTCATGCTCGCGAAGGTTGCGGTGATCTGGAAGGTGCGCCCCACGCCCAGGCGGCAGACATCGCGCGGCGCGACGCCCGTGATATCACGCCCGGCGAGGCGGATGCGCCCGCGATCGGGGGAGACCTGGCCGTTCAGCATGTTGAAGCAGGTCGATTTGCCGGCGCCGTTGGGCCCGATCAACGCCAGCATCTCGCCCGCGCCCAGCGTGAACGACACCCCGCTCACCGCGCGCACGGCGCCGAAACTCCTGTGCAGGTCCTCGACTTCGAGAAGCGTCACGAAACCGCCTCGCGGCGCCACAGGCGCTGGGCGCCGCCGGCAATGCCCTCCGGAAACAGCACCACCAATGCCACGATGCAGGCGCCCAGCACGAAACGCCACAGATCGGTCGCCAGCAGCAGCGCATCGAACAGCCCGGTATAGACGAGCGCGCCGACCACCGGCCCGGCCATGGTCTGCACGCCGCCGAGCAGCACCATCACCAACGCATCGACCGAGTGGCCGATGGAAATCGCCGCCGGAAACACGCTGCCCTTGGAATAGGCGCTGATGCCGCCGGCCAGGCCCGCGGCCGCGCCGGCCAGGGTGAAGGCGACCAGCCGCAACCGCTCGACGCCCAGCCCGATCGCCTCGGCGCGCAATGACGAGTCGCGCGATGCCCGCAGCGCGTAGCCGAACGGGGCGTAGAGCGCGCGGCGCAGCAGCAGCGTGGCCGGCACGCAAAGGGCCAGCGCCAGCCAGTAGAATCCGCGCGGCCCGGCGGCCCAGCCGGAGGGCCAGACGCCGAGCACGCCGTTATCGCCCCCGGTGAGGGCGGTGGCCTGGAAG
>JAGXAV010000674.1 GCA_018971455.1 Rhodospirillales bacterium | reverse complement strand
GGGCTGGTGGCGCTGGCCGATGGGCGGCGGGTGGCGGCGCGGCGCGATGGCGCGCGCCACCTGTTCGACCTGCCGGCCGGAACGCGATCGGTGCGCCTGGTCTCGCGCCATGCGCGGCCCGACTGGACCGGGGCGGGTGCCACCGATCACCGGCGCCTGGGCGTGGCGGTGGCCGGTCTGCGCCTCGATGGCCGCGAGGTGCCGGCGTCCGATCGCGGCGCCGGCTGGCAGGATGCCGAACCGGGCTGGCAATGGACCGATGGCGACGCCGCGGTGATCGCCGGGCCGGGCGTGCTGGAGGTGGTGCTCGCGCCGGTCGGGCTCGAATACTGGGTCCGCCCGCAGGATGCGCCGCACAGCGTCGCCGGGGCGCGCCCCGGGGCCCATCCTGAGGCGGGGCGCGGCTGAAGAAACCTTAACCCGGCTCCACGGAAACTCCTTCGCGCCGCCACGCGCGCGCCATGATTGGGCGCTCAGCTCGGGCTGTGCGGAATCTGGAGTGGATGGGTTCGATGAGCGAAGCCGAATACGCCGCCAAGCTGGACGAGCTGGACCGGCTGTTGAACGACCCGGACGTGGCCATCGAGCCGCGCCGCGTATGGGCGCTGCTCGCCGAGGTCTCGGCCCCCGAGGCGGAGCCCCGCGCCACCGCCTGACCGGGCGGCGACGGGCGGTTCGCCCGCCCGCGCGGCCCATGCTATCGACCGTGGAGAAGGCGCGCCGACGGGCCGCCATCGTCACGGAGGGAACGACATGGACCTGCAACTGGCCGGCCGACGCGCGCTGATCACCGGCGGCTCCAAGGGCATCGGGCGGGCGACCGCGGAGAGCCTCGCCGCCGAGGGTGTGGACATCGTGCTGGTGGCGCGCGATCCGGCGACCCTGGCCGAGGCCGCCGCCGCCGTGCGGGCGCGCCGGCAGGTGCAGGTGGCGACGATCGCCGCCGATCTCTCGCGCGAGGAGGAGGTGGTGCGGGTGGCGCGCGAGGCCGGCGCCATCGACATCCTGGTCAACAATGCCGGCGCCATTCCGCCCGGCACGCTGGCGGCGGTCGACAACGCGACCTGGCGGCGCGCCTGGGACCTCAAGGTGTTCGGCTTCATCTCGCTGTGCCGGGCCGTCTATGCCGACATGGCGGCGCGGCGGTCGGGCGTCATCGTCAACGTCATCGGCGCCGCCGGCGAGAAGCTGCCGGCCAATTACATTGCCGGCGCCACCGGCAATGCCGGGCTGATGGCCTTCACCCGCGCCCTCGGCCAGGCGAGCGCCATCGACGGCATCCGCGTGGTCGGCATCAACCCCGGCTCGACGGCGACGGCGCGGCTGGAGATGCTGCTGCGCCATCGCGCGCAGGAGGCGCTGGGCGACCCGGCGCGCTGGCTCGAGCTGTGCAAGGACATGCCCTTCGCCCGGCCCGGCAAGCCGGAGGAGATCGCCGACGCGGTCGCCTTCCTGGCCAGCCCCCGCTCCGGCTACACCTCGGGCACCATCCTGACCATCGATGGCGGCGCGCCGGGCCGGTAGCGCATCGGACACGTCGCGCCCAGGACCCCTCGCGCATAGGAGGGGCGGGCGGTTGCTGCTATGGTTCGCCGATGAGCGACGATTCGGTTCTGGCCGCGGCGTGGCGACGCATCGG
>JAGXAV010000066.1 GCA_018971455.1 Rhodospirillales bacterium | reverse complement strand
TGCCTGGCCGTGATTGCCGGAGGAGTGGGTGACCACGCCCGCCGCGCGGGCGGCTTCGGGCAGGCAGCGCATGGCGTTGGTGGCCCCGCGCAGCTTGAAGCTGCCGGTGCGTTGCAGGGTTTCCGGCTTGAGCAGGACGGTGCCGCCGGTGCGGGCGTCGAGCAGCGGATGGCGCAGCATGGGCGTGTGGACGATGTGCGGCGTGATGCGGGCGCGCGCTTGCAGGACGTCTTCGGGGGTGGGGAGGCGCATGCGGTTCCTCAGCCGGGATGGGGCATCCGGACGAGCGGCGTGGTGCCCGGACGCTCGACGACACGATAGAGGCGGAAAGTCTCGGCGGCCATCCCGTCGCGCGCGCGGGTTATCTCGCCGAGCGGGGTGATCGAGGACCAGTCCGCGCGGTCCGGCGCGTCGGCGCGGCGGGCGCTGCGCACCAGCAGGCCGGTCTGGCCGGCGCGGGCGGTCCGGACGTCGGGCAGGCGGAACAGCGCCCAGCGCGGGTCGAGCCCGAGGATGTCGCGCTTCGGCAGCAGCCGGGCGAGCAGGGCGGCGTGGGAGTAGTTGTCCGACACGATGAAGCTGGCCTGTTGGGCGGTGGCGGCGGAGTCGATTGCGGTGGCGAGATGGCGCCAGCCCCCGAGGCGCAGCAGCGTGGGGTCGAGGCGCATGGGAAGGGCCAGGGGCGCGGCCGCGGCTTGTATCCAGACCAGCGCGGTGAGGCCGAGGCCGAGGGCCGCGGCGGGGCGGATGATCCGGCGCCATGCTCCGGCGAGGCTGGCGGCCGCCAGGCTTGCCGCGGGATAGAGGATCGAGGGCCAGTTGGCCTGCACCCGGTCGCCGAGGGCGTGTTCGGCGAAGACCAGGGCGGGTGGAATGGTCAGGGCCGCGAGCAGGGTGAAGGCGGGGTCGCGCGCGATGGCGCGGCGGACTGCGAGCACCATGCCGGCGCCGCAGAGCAGGGCGATCAGCGGTGTGGCGAGGCCGATCTGACCGAGCAGGAGTTCGACCTCGAACTGCAGGGCGCGGGCGGGCGACCAGTCGCCGAGCCTGCCGCCCTGCTTGAGCAGGCTGACCCAGCCATGGGCGGCGTTCCAGGCAAGATTGGGCAGCAGTGCCGCCATCGCGAGCGCCAGGCCGAGCCAGGGGGCGGGGCGGCGCAGCCAGGGCCGCAGTGACGGGACGGCGAGGAGCCAGAGCAGGATGCCGGGCGGCAGCAGGAAGGCGGTGTATTTGCTGGCCATGGCAAGGCCCGTCGCAAGTCCTGCGACGAGCCACCAGAGCGGGCGGCCGGTGGCGTGGATTCGTGCGAGGGCCCAGAGGGCGGCCGTCCAGAAGAAGAGGAGAGGGGTGTCGGGCGTCATCGTCACCGCGCCGATGCCGAAGAGCAGGGTGGCATTGAGCAGCAGGGCGGCCAGCAGGCCGGTGTCTCGGTCGCGCAGGTCGGTGCCGGCCTGGATGAGCATCAGGGTGCCGAGTGCGGCCGAGACCGCGCCGAGAAAGCGAATGCCCAGAGGCGTGTCGCCGACCAGCCAGGTGCCGGCGCGGATCCACAGGGCGACCATCGGCGGGTGGTCGAAATAGCCCGGGGCGAGGGCCTTCGACCACACCCAGTAATACGCCTCGTCCGGGGCCAGGGGGGTTGCCGCCGCGACCGCGAGGCGCAGGGCGGTCAGCGCGGCGAGGAGCCAGATCAGAGCGGGACGCCGGCCAGGCTGCGGCTGGTGCGGATGGTCTGCAGGGTCTGCACGCGGGCGACGCTGGGCGCGCCGGTGAGTTTCTGGGTCAGCACGTTTTCGTGGGCGGTGTCTCTGGCGACGAGGCGGAGCAGGAAATCACCGCCGCCGCGGATCATGTGACATTCGCGGACTTCGGGCCATTCCGCGACCAGGCGCTCGAAGGCGGACAGCACGCTCTCCCGCTGGCTGTCGAGGCCGACGATGGCGAAAAAGGTGATCTCCCAGCCGAGGCGCTGGGGGTCGGTGTCGGCGTGGTAGCCGCGGATCAGCCCGGCTTCCTCGAGGCGGCGGACGCGGCGCAGGCAGGGGGGAGCGGAGATGCCGGCGCGGCTGGCGAGTTCGACATTGGTCATGCGGCCATCGTCCTGCAACTCGGCGAGGATGCGGCGATCGATCGCGTCGAGCAGGGGCGGCGCGTCGGGGATTTGCGGGTCGGCGCTGGGTTTCATGCGGGGGAGGGACGTCCTGGCGTGACGGAGGGGTGAGTTGGAGGCAGCGCCATTGCGGGCGCGCCCGGCCTGAGCGAAATATTATTCCACATCCGCGGGTTCGCAAGGCCTGGCGCGCCTGTTCGCTTGTCGTCGGACGCAACGTGCCGATATGCTTGTTAGACATGAACGCTGAAAGCCGTATGCATGCCTGACACGGTCCACACCAAGCTGCTGATCATCGGGGCGGGGCCGGCCGGCTACACCGCGGCGATCTATGCGGCGCGGGCGGCGCTGTCGCCGGTGCAGGTGGCCGGGTTGCAGCCCGGCGGGCAGCTGATGATCACCACCGATGTGGAGAATTATCCGGGGTTTGCCGAGACCGTTCAGGGGCCCTGGCTGATGGAGCAGATGGCGGCGCAGGCGGCCCATGTCGGCACGCGGATCGTGCAGGACATCATCACCAGCGTCGATTTTTCGGCACGGCCGTTCCGCTGCGTGGCCGATGGGGGCGATGTGTACGTCGCCGAGTCGGTTATCGTGGCGACCGGGGCGCAGGCGCGCTGGCTGGGGCTGGAGTCGGAGAAGCGTCTGCAGGGTGCGGGGGTCTCGGCCTGTGCGACCTGCGACGGTTTCTTCTTTCGCGGCAAGCGCGTGGCAGTGGTGGGCGGGGGCAATACCGCCGTCGAGGAGGCGCTCTACCTGACGCATCATGCCAGCGAGGTGACGCTGATCCATCGCCGCGACAGCCTGCGGGCGGAGAAGATCCTGCAGCAGCGGCTGTTCGCCAATCCGAAGATCCGCGTGGTGTGGAACAGCGAGGTGGCCGAGATCACCGCCGCCGGCACCCCGCCGATGGTGGACGGGGTGGTGGTGCGGGACGTTGCCGGCGGGGCGGAGAGCCGCATCGGAGTCGATGGGGTGTTCATTGCCATCGGCCATTCGCCGACCACGGAATTATTCCGCGGACAGATGGCGCTGGACGCGGAGGGGTATATCGTGACCGCGCCGGGTACGACTCGCACGAGCGTCGCGGGAGTTTTCGCCGCCGGCGACGTGCAGGACAAGGTTTGGCGCCAGGCGGTGACGGCGGCGGGCACCGGGTGCATGGCCGCACTCGAGGCGGAGAAATTCCTGGCCGGGTTGCAGGATGGGCAGCGCCTGGCGGCTGAGTGACTGAACAAAGCCGTCCGGGCTTGGACCCGGGCGGGCAGGGGTGGTGCCACGATGGACTGGGACAAGCTGCGCGTTTTTCACGCGGTGGCCGAGGCTGGCAGCTTCACGCATGCCGGCGACACGCTGAACCTCAGCCAATCGGCGGTGAGCCGGCAGATCTCGGCGCTGGAGGAGGCGCTGCAGGTGCCGCTGTTCCATCGCCATGCGCGCGGACTGATCCTGACCGAGCAGGGAGAGAGCCTGAACCGCACGGTGCGCGAGGTGTTCTCCAAGCTGGCGATGACCGAGGCGCTGCTGACCGAGAGCAAGGAGAAGCCTGCCGGACGGTTGAAGGTGACGACCACGGTGGGGTTCGGGTCGTCCTGGCTGGCGCCGCGGCTGAACGAGTTTCTCGCCGAATACCCCGACGTGTCGATGCAATTGCTGTTGGACGATACCGACCTCGACCTGGCGATGCGGGAGGCCGATGTCGCGATTCGCATGCATCCGCCGAAGCAGCCGGACCTGGTGCAGCGGCATCTGATGTCCATGGAGTGGCAGGTGGTGGCCTCGCCGGAATATCTGCGGGTGCATGGCACACCCGCGCGGGTGGAGGATCTCGACCAGCACAACATCATTCTGTTCGGCAGCTACCGTCCGCCGGTGCATGACGTGAACTGGCTGGCCGAGGCGGGGCGGCGGCCGGGCAATCCGCGACGGGGGCTGCTGGAGGTCAACAGCCTGCGCGGAATGCTGTTCGCGGCGAAGGCTGGTGTCGGCATCGCCGCAGTTCCAGACTACATGCATGCCGAGGCGGAGGGGCTGGTGCCTATTCTGGCAGATGCCAAGGCGCCGAAGGTGGATGTGTATTTCGTCTATCCGGAAGAGCTGCGCAATTCGAAGCGCGTGGCGGTGTTCCGCGACTTCCTGCTGGGCAAGCTGGCGCAGCGGAGCTGAGCGGAGGCGCATGTGTTTTGTGTGACATGCGCAATGGGCATGGCGGCGTCCGCATGACGTGGGTGGTCGTTCCTCGCAGTGCAGCATAAGGTTGGCTTCACGGATTGAGACGTGATCGCTGGTTTGCGGTTCGTCAGAGTTCTCGCCCCTGTGGCGGGAAGGGGGCCTGTGGTCCCCGCGTCTCCCAGACGTGAAGCCTCCCTGTACCCTTGCCCCGTGGCGAAAGCTGCGGGGCTTTCTTTTTGCGCGGTCGGGTTTGCGGGGCGGCTGGCGGACCGTGCGGCGAGTGTTCAGCCGATGCGGAGCAGTTTCGGTCCTTCGCGACGCAGCCAGAGGACGGCGGCGTCGGTGTGCGGGGTGAGGGTTTCGACCAGGGCCCAGAAACGGGCGCCGTGGTTCATGTGGCGCAGATGGGCCACTTCGTGGGCGGCGACGTAGTCCTGGACGAAGCGGGGCGCCATGACCAGGCGCCAGCTGAAGGACAGCACCCGGTTGGCCGCACAGCTTCCCCAGCGGCTATGGGTGTCCTTCACGGTGACCCGACTGGCCCGCAGCTCGGCCTGGCCGGCTTTTTGGCCGACGAGGGTGGAGAAGCGGGTGCGGGCCTCGGCGCGCAGGAAATCGGCGACCCGGCGCGGCAGGAAGACCGGCTCGCCCCCGACCAGCAATTCGCGCCCCTCGGCTCGCACGCCGCCGCGCCCGCCGACATGGCGGATGCGATGCTCGACGCCATGCAGGGGGATGGTGACGCCGTCGGCGAAAGGGGAGTGGCCGGGCAGGGCGGCGAGGCGCTCGGCGACCCAGTCGGCGTGGTTCATGAGCAGCGCCATGCCGGCGCTTCGGCCGGCCCGCGGCGGGAGGGTGACGACGACGGCCCCCTCGCGCGGGTCGATTCGCAGGCTGACGCGGCGGGCGCGGGCGTTGCGGCGCCACTCGACGCGCGCCGGGCCGCCGGGCAGGCGAAGAATCTCCGAATCAGTCGATTCCATATTCATACTCTGGCCTGCTTCGTGACGGCGGGCAAATGGAACCGACCGAGGCTTCGGGGAATCCGGCGGATCGCCGCGGCGATTTCAGCCGGGCTGGGCGTTCAAGGCCGTGACGATCAGCGCGATGGCCTGGGCGTGCCAGCGCTGGATCGCCTTATGGTCGGCGCCGAGCAGGCTGGCGAGGCGGCGCCAGGCAAAGAGGTGGCGCTCGGTGACCGGGCTGACCAGGCTGCGGGCGCCGACGATGCGCCGCAGTACATAACGGTCCGCCGGGATCAGAGCGAGCCAGGCCATCGCCTCGTCCATGCGCGTGATGCGCGCGGCGTCCGGGTAGGCGGGGCGGAGGCGGGACGGCGCGTTGTTCCAGCCATAGGCTTCCAGCGCGTTGCGCACGATGTCGAACTGGGTGGTGCGCAGGCGCGTCGAGTAGCCGGTCTCGGGCAGGGCGAGGAGTGTGCTGCCCGCTTCCTCCAGACGGTAGATGACGGAGTCGGCGTCGATGCGGGCGGGCTTGGCGGCGGGACGGGCCGTCGTGGCGGCCGGGCGTGGGGCGATGTGCATGGGAAGCTCCTGGGGCGATGTCGGGCGGCGGGGGATTGGCGTTCAGCTGCTGGTGTCGGCGGCCCAGACGTAACGGCTGCCCTCGAGGCTGGTTCCGTCGGTGAGCAGGGCCCAGGCCACGGGATGGCCGGCGCGCAGCGGTTCGCGCCGCCGGTCCTGCAGGAAGGCGGTTTCATCCGCCGCGAGGGGGATCTGGGGCGGGCGGGTGGCGCCGATGCGCCGGCCGCGTTCGATAACGGTGTAGCGGCTGAGGCCCAGGGCGGCGGCGATGCGGTCCCAGGTGGCTCCTTCGGCGCGCATGCGGCGCAGGCGGGCATCGGCGGGGGCGGTCCAGACGAGTTTTGTGGGCATGTCGCGCGGGTTCCGGTTGGGATGCGCGAGTGTTAGATATAATAACTGTTGACCGTCAAGACAATTAACAATTAAATGTTAGAGAAAATGACATACCCTGGGCGCGAACGCGGCATGGTGGATGGGCGGCATGGACGAGCAGGCGGGAATGCGGATTCGCGAGGCGCGGCGGGCGGCGGGCCTGACCCAGGAGGATCTGGCGCGGTCGGTCGGCGTCTCGCGCAGCGCGGTGGCGCAGTGGGAGACCGGGCGGTCCGGCCAGGTGGGGGGGAATCTGGCGCGGATTGCCGCGGTGCTCCGGGTGTCGGTGGAGCATCTGCTCACCGGGGGAGCGCCGGATGGCGGGGCGGCGGCCGAGAACGGGCAGGAGCATGCCTTGTTGCGGCTCTATCGCAGTTGCGGGGAGGATGACCGGGCTTTTCTGTTGCGTATGGCGGTACGCCTGGCGCGCCGAAAGGGGGCGCCCGGTGAAACGGAAGGGGAAAAAGAACAGAGTTAAGTCGGAAAGTAATAAATCGCGCCGTTTCGATTGCGTCAAAGTCAGTTCTTAACGCCGTGGCGGGGTATGATGGCCCGGCTGAGGTTTGCGTTCTTATGAAATGATCTGGATGGCGGCCTGAACGGCGGGATGACAGGATTGTCAAGAAAATTCAATCAACAAGGCGGCGTTGCGGCGGAGATTGTGCCGGGTGGGAGTGGGCGGCGGGCGGGCTTCCCGATCGCGCTTGCCATGTCCGGGCATGGCCGGCTTTTGTCGGGCTTCTTTACCATTTCATACTTGCCTACGCGCGTTGCAGCACATTAAAAAGAGATTGATCGGTTCTCCCCCGGAGGCGTGGCTGCGATGGCAACAAATGTGACTGTTCTGGGCGGTGGTGGAACGACCGTTACCATCCCGTTCACCTCCGCAGGGAATGCGGCGGCCGCACAGAGTGCCCTTTCAGTCCTGAATCCTGCCATCGCGGGTGGTATCGAGACGGTCTACCAGGTTGTCGCGGGCAGCCAGACGGTCCCGGTTCCCGGACTTCTCGGAATGGTGGTGGACACGCTGAACGGGGCGGGCAGTGCGGCAAGCCTCGGCGTTGTCTCGTCGCCGAACAATGCGTTGGTCGACGCGGGCAGCGCGCCCCTGGTGGCGGCGATTGCCGGTGCCGGCAATTGGACGGTTGCTTCGGGAAACAACAGTTCGCTGGCGATCATGAACGCCGCGCTTGGAAGCCAGCCGACCAAGGTGTTTTTTGGTGGCGGCTTCAATGCGTTTTCGGAAGCGCCGTATGTCGATTTTGCGTCGGCAAGCGCGGTCGTCAACGTCGATGGCAGCAGCACGGTCGCGGCAAATACGATGAACGGTGGCGCGGTGATCGTCGCGCCATACGGGGCGACGACGGTGAACGTGTTTTCAAACGCCATCGTGGATATCGTCTCGGTCGGCTCGTCGGCGTCGGTTGTTGTCAATGCCGAATCGGTTGCCGGCACGCCGGTGTTCGAGGCGGTGCAGGTCGATGGCGGCTCGTCTTCGGCGGGCGTGGTGACGGTGAATGGTGCCGCGGGCGTCAACCTGACCTACATCGCGACGAGCGGCCCGGGATTCATCAATCCGAACGGCTCGGATGTGACGATCAATGGCGGTGTTGGCGCCGGCAGTGTGACGGTGGCGGCCGGCGTGACGTCGCTCTATGCGGTCAATGCGACGGGTCTGTTGCGGGGCGGTTCCGCAGGCGGGAACAATATTCAGAGCAGCACCGTCGCCGGGGTGGCCACCCTGTTTGGCGGCGGCGGCAATGACAAGCTGGAACTCGATGGCGCGAGGCAGATAGCGTTCGCCGGAAACGGGGCGAATGTCATTGTGTCCGGCCAGAGCGCATCGGGCGCTGACACGATTACGGCAGGCCTTGGGTCTGGCACGCTGCAAGGTGGGCTTGCTGGCGGAAACACGATCAATTTCGGCGCCGGAACCTACACCCTGTTCGGTATGCACGGGGCTGGCATCACGGCTTCGAATGCCGATATCTACAATAACCTCGTTGGTGGCGGCCAATACACGATCGAGGATTTCTATTCCCAGCAGTTTGGCGGCGCCGGCTTCGACAAGGTTCTTCTTGGGACGGCGGCGGTGTCCTCCGTCACCACGGTGGCGGGCACGGGCGGGTATTCGTCGGCTGTCGCGACCCTTTCCGACGGCACCAAGATCACCTTCCAGAACCTTGGCGGTGTGGTCCAGAATCACGGCAGCTATCTTTCGTAGCCGCTATCGCATTCCCGGCCAGCGGCGGCGCCGCCCCGAAAGGGCAGCGCCGTTTTCGTTTG
>JAGXAV010000673.1 GCA_018971455.1 Rhodospirillales bacterium | reverse complement strand
TTCTCCCACCAGATCGACGGCACCAGCACCGCGTCCACGCCGCGCATCAGGTGATCGACCCGCGCATTGTCGTAGGCGCCGTGGAAGCGCACGTTGCTTCCGGCGGTCTCGAGGCGGGCGAGGAAGTCGCTCTGGAACTCGGCCGGCTGGTTGGTGTGGTCGCCATGGATGTCGAAGGCGATCCCGGTGGCGCCGGCCTCCTCGAGCAGGCGGGCCGCGTCGAGCAGGACATGAATGCCCTTCAGCAACGAAATCTGCCCGAAGAAGCCGATGCGCAGAACCTTTGAAGGCGGCGGCGGCGCGGGCGGGGCGCTCGCCACCTCGGCGGTGACATTCTCGATCACCGCCATGCGCGCTTCGGGCAGGCCCCATTTCACGTAGCGCTCGGCGAGGAACCGGCTCGGCGCGATGAACTGGTCGACGAGATCGAAGAAGCGCATGGCATAGGCGCGGCGCAGGAAGAAATCCGCCTGGCTGAACTCCGGAAAGCAGCGGTTGCAGTCGCGCGGGCTGGCGCCGTAGCACAGGCTCTTGCGCTGGCGGGTGATCATCTGGCCGTAATGGTTGCAGATCGCCTGATATTCATGCAATGTCAGAACGATCTTGCAGTTCGGCAAGACCCGCCTGATGTGCAGGAAACTTTCCAGCCCGAAATTGACGTAGTGGTGGAAATGCACCAGGTCGGGCCGCAGCTCGGTCAGCACCTCGCCGAACTGGCGCGGGAAGCTGGCATCCTGGTTGGCGAATTTGAACCAGTCGAAGGCGCCGGCCGCGTAGAGGAACTGGCGCGCGCCGAAGGGCTGGGTGATGGCGCTGCCCAGCCGCGCCGCCGGCTCGCTGACGCAGCCCATGAACCAGGCGTCGCGCCCGGCCGCCTGCACGCCCTCGAACAGGCTCCACGCCGCGATCTCGGCGCCGCCCTTGGAGATGGCGGGATGGCTGTGCGCGCAGATCAGCGCCCGCCCGGCGGCCGGCGTCATGCGCTCCTCCGCGTGCGCGCGCGGGGCGCGGTGGCCGGGGCAATCTTATTGTCCCCGGCCTTGGTGTGCCTGGCTCCGGTCTCCTCGGCCTGGCGCGCGGCGCGTATGTGTGCCTGCTGAACTCCGACGTGTTTCCCCGCATGTCCCAGGCGATGCCGGCCGGCAGCGATGACTGGATGGAGCGGCTGACCGCCCGGCTGCGCGCCGACCCGACGCTCGGCGCGGTCGGCCCGCTGCTGCTGTTCGAGGATGGCACGGTGCAGCACCAGGGCATGCATTTCGAACCGCTCGAAGCGTTCGGCGGCTGGATGTTTCCGATGCATGCGCGCAAGGGCTGGCTGCCGCCGGACGGGCACGGCCTGCTGCCGGCCGCCGCCATCACTGGCGCCTGCATGGTGCTGGAACGGCGCCTCTACGAGGAGCTGGGCGGGCTCGATGAGGGGTTCATCATCGGCGATTTCGAGGATTCCGATCTCTGCCTGCGGCTGGGCGCGCGCGGGCTTGCATGTGCCGTCGACCTTGATGTGACGCTGCATCATCTGGAGCGGCAATCCCAGGCCGGGTCGGCGCAGAACTGGCGGATGAACCTCACGCTCTACAATGCCTGGCGGCATGAACGGCGCTGGGGCGCGAGCCTGGCCGCAGCGCGCGCGGCGCCGGTT
>JAGXAV010000672.1 GCA_018971455.1 Rhodospirillales bacterium | reverse complement strand
CTGCACCGCGTCGGCCGCCGGCTGGCGCGAGGCGCTCATGCGGTACCAGCCGACATAGGCGCCGATCATCAGCACAGCGCCGAGCAGCACCACCGCCCCGGCCGGCACCCCGCGCTCGGGCACCGGGGCGGGGAAGGTCAGCTCGGTCTTGCGGTTGATGTCGGCTGCCTCGGCGCGGAAGCGGCGGGCGACGTCGTCAGGATCGAGCCCGAGGGACTGGGCATAGGTGCGCACGAAGCCGAGGGCGTAGGCATTACCCGGCAGGTCGCGCATGCGGCCGTCCTCGATGGCCTCGAGGAAGGGAAGGCGGATGCGCAGATGCGCGGCGATCGCCGGCAGCGACCAGCCCAGCCGCTCACGCGCCGCGCGCAAATCACTGCCCAGCCGCAGCGCCGTACGCGTCGCCTCGCCGTCCATGGCGATGGCCGACATCATGGTCTGTTCCTGCACCAGTGCGGCCTTGCGCTCCTGCAACACGCGCGCTGCATCCTGCATCAACATTGCTTCGACCGCGCCGGGCGGCGGGCCTCCGCGCAGGGTTCTAGCGGCATGGCGGGCCGCTGCCAATCGCCTTGGCTCAGCCGGCGCGGCGACGATGCTGATCCCCGCAACGTTTTTGCTGAAACAGCGTGCCGGGCCATGGGCTTGCCGGCGGCGGCTCAGCCGGTGATTGAGGCACTACACCGGCAGGCCGTGCTCCCGCGCCCAGGCGGCGATCGGCTCGCGCAGGCTGGCCTGGCCGTCGGCGGCGTGGCGGCTGGCCGCCAGCATGGCGGTGAAGGCCGGCAGGTCGAGGGCGGCCAGCAGCGCCTTCATCGGCAGCACGCCGGAGGCCGGCATGGACAGGCTGCGAATGCCGATGGCGGCCAGCGCCATCGCCTCCAACGGCCGCGCCGCCGCCTCGCCGCACACCGAGACCGGCACGCCCGCCGCCGCCCCGCGCGCCGCCAGATCCTCCAGCAGGTCCAGCACCGGCGGGCTCAGCAGGTCGTAGCGGCCGGCGAGGGCGGGGCTCGAGCGATCGGCGGCGAACAGGAACTGCATCAGATCATTGGTGCCGACCGAGATGAAATCGGCCTCGCGCAGCAGGGCGGGAAGCTGGAACAGCAGGGCGGGAATTTCCAGCATGGTGCCGACGGCGAGGCTCTCCGGCACCGGGCGCACGCGGGCGGCCTCGGCGAGCAGCAGGGCGCGGGCCGCGCGAAACTCGGCCACCGTCGCCACCATCGGGAACATCACCCGCAGGGCGCGCCCGCCGGCGGCCAGCAGCAGGGCGCGCAGCTGGCGCCGCAGCAGGGCCGGCCGGTCGAGCCCGATGCGCAGCGAGCGCCAGCCCATCGCCGGGTTCTCCTCCTCCGGCCGCTCGCTGCCCGGCAGCAGCTTGTCCCCGCCGAGATCGAGCGTGCGGAACAGCACCGGGCGGTCACGGGCGGCGTCCAGCACGCGGCCATAGATCGCCGCCTGCTCGGCGGTGTCGGCCATGGTGCCGCGCGCCAGCATGGCGATCTCGGTGCGGAACAGGCCGATCCCGTCCGCCCCGGTGGTGTCGAGCTGGGCGAGTTCGAGGGCCAGGCCGACATTGAGCATAAGCTGGATGCGCGTGCCGTCGCGTGTGGCCGCCTCGCGATCGCGCAGCACGGCCCA
>JAGXAV010000065.1 GCA_018971455.1 Rhodospirillales bacterium | reverse complement strand
GCGCCCGCGCCGTCACCTCGCCCTAACGCGCCCGCGCCGTCTGCTGGCCCTGAGGCGCCCGCGCGGGCGCCCCCCCCTGACAGTCCGGGCCGTCAGGCCTGGTTCGGGAAGCAGGAACTCGCCTGCAGCGGGATGCCGTTCGTCATGCCGGCGAGCAGGGCGGCCAGCGGGGAGGTGAATGTGTAGGTGATGGTCACCTGCGAGAAGCCGGACACGCCCGCGCAACTGGCGGTGCGGCTGAGGCTGATCCCGCTGCCCGGCACGGTGATCGCCCAGCCCGCCGCCGCGCTGGTCACGTAGCTCGTTGTGTTGGAGGAGCTGTAGGCCCCGCCGGAGGAGCAGTCGGTGGCCAGCACGCCCATGCAGCGCGCGGCCTGGGTGGCGGTGGCCTGCAAGGCCTCGCTGGTCCAGGCGGCGCGGGCGAACTCGAAGGTGCCGAAGCTGAGGATCAGCATCGGCATCGCCACGATGACGAATTCCAGCGAGCTGGTCGCCCGCCGGTCGGCGCCCAGCCGGCGCAGCATGGCGAGCGGGAAGGGGGAGCGCATCATTGCACCTGCACGATGGTGGCGGCGGTGATCGTGCCGCTCGGGGCGAAGATGTAGCCGAGCATGATCGGCGTGTAGGCGCGCGTCGCCACGATGGTGACGAACTTGCCCGACGTGCCGCCGCCCGGGCAGTTGTAATTGGCGCCGACCGGGGTGTTCCATGTCCAGCTCGGCGGCGAGCCGCTCGGGCAGTAGATGCTGTCCGCCGGGGCTGCCGTGCCGCTCGCCGTCGCCGTGCCGCCGGTCGTGGTCACCGTCGGCCCGTCATTGACCACGACGACGTCATTGGCCCAGCCCGTGGCGCGGCCATTGGCGACGATCGAGGCGACATTGCTGGCCAGCGTCGCCCCAGCGGTGGAATTGGCGCTGGCGGCGTTGACCAGGGCGAAATTGGCCCCCGCCGCCACCTGCGCGTTCAGCGCCAGGCTGATCTCCACGTAATTGCCGAGATCGACCGCCCCGGCGAGCAGGGTGACGAAGACCGGCGCGATGATGCCGAACTCCAGCGCCGCGATGCCGCGCCGGCTGCGCAGCCGCCGCGCGCGGCGCAGCATGGCGGTGGCCCGGGCCAGCAGGGTCGTGCTCATGCGCATCGCCCTACTGCACCAGCGCGACCGAGAAGCCGGTACTGCTCGTCCCGCCCAGCCCCGCGCAGGTCGAGGCCAGGGCCGAGCCGCCGGACAGCGAGACCTGCGCGCCGATCACCTCCAGGCACTGCCCGGTCCCGCTGCCGACTTTGGATCCGCCGGAGAGGGAGACCGCGCCGTTGGGCGTGTAGAACGCGCCCGACAGGTCGGTATGGGTCGCGCCCCCGGTGAACACCGCGCCGGCGGTGTTCGAGGAGGATGTCGGCCCGATCACCAGCAGGTTGGCATTGGCGCCGCTGGTCGGCGCCGTCATCGAGACATGGGCGTAGCCGGCGCCGACATAGAAGGCGTCGCCGAGATTGGAGGAGGCGTTGGCGCCGGAGGTGACGAAGGTCACGTCGGTCGCGCTGATCCCCAGCGTGGTGCCGAAGCAGGACACGTCGCCGCCATTGCTGGTGCCGATGCCGATATAGCCGTTCACCGTGTAGATGCCGGCGCCGAACACCACACCGCCGGCGGCCATGATGTTGCCGTTGATGTCGTGGTTGGCGGCGGCCGGAATGGCCATGCAGCTGCCGCCGCCGCCGGAGAAGTTGAGGTTGCCGTCGGCGGTGAACAGATCGCCCGCGCCGGTGGCGTCGGCCATCGTCGTGACGCTGCCGCCGCCCACCGTGATCGCGTCGCCATTGCTGGCGCGGCCGAGCTGGTAGCTGTTGGTGGTGCCGCTGCCCATCGTCAGCTTCTCGCCGCCGGCATTGTAGAAGCCGTTGCTCAGGTTGAAGTCGCTCGGCCCGTCGAAGGTCAGGATCGAGCCGGTGTGGCAGATGCTGTAATAGGCGCTGTTGCACTTGGTGGTCAGCGCGCCGATGTTGAACGTTCCGGCGCCGAAGGTGGTGGTGGTGCCGCCGCCGGTGATGATGCCCTGGGCGATGTTGTAGGTTCCGGGGCCGAAATGCATGGCGGTGCCGGTGTTGTTGATCGAGCCGCTGAAATCATAGGTGGCCGAGCTCGACCCGCCGGTGTTGAAATTGACGGTGATGCCGCCGCCGGTGGTGATGTTGCCGAAATGGAACGGCCCGTTGCCCGAGCAGGTCACCGTCCATGTCGGCGAGGAGAAGGCGGCGACGCAGCCATCGGCGGCCACCTGGGATATGGTCGAGGAGGCGCTGTAGCCGAAATTGATGTTGCCGCCGGCCGTTACCGTGGGTGCCGCCGGCGCGGTCATCGACGAGACAGTGCCGAGATAGGCGGTCAATGTCGCCACTTCGGTGTTGCCGGCCAGCGGATCGCTCGCCGCTTTCTTGCTGATCGTGATCGAGGATTGGCCGGCGGGCGGCGTGAAGCCGCAGGTCTGCGTCGGCGCGGTCGTGTTGTAGGTGATCGCCGGCGAGGTGAGATAGGTGCCGCAGGGCGAGGCGACGGTCGATTGCGAGGCGATGGCGCATTTCGACGCCGTCAGGTTGGTTCCGCCGCTGAGGGAAACGCCCACGCCGCTGCTGCTCAGCGCGGTGATGCAGGCCGCCGCGTTGGCCTTGAGTTCAACGAACGAGGTCGCCGCCACTGTCATCGCCCCACCCGAAGACAGCAGCGAGGAGAGCATCTTCGGCACGTTGCTGGTCACTGTCACCTGCACGGCGCTGTTGCCGTCGCCCGTCGGCGAGCTGACGAGCGCGGAGGTCACCGCCGATCCCGGCACGCCGTTCAACCCCGCCGCCGCCTGTGCTGCCCCGTTCATCGAGCCCGATGAGGCGGTGGAGCTGTACGTCAGCGCGGCGCTGTAGGCCGAGATATCGGCCACACGCTGGTTGCGGATCTTGGTCAGCAAACCGTCGCCGTACTCAGCGGCCAGGCCGGCCATGCCGGCCAGCGCCGGCAGCATCAGCGCGGAGAATATGCTCACGCTCGCGCGGCGGCCGCGACACAGGGCGATCAGCATGGCGCGCCTCCGGTAGGCGCCATCAATCCGGTATCCTGGGTCATTGCCATGCGTACCCCTATTGCACCAGACCGACGGTGAAGCCGGTATTGCTGAAACCGCCGAGACCGGCGCAGGTCGAGGCGACGGCCGAACCGCCGGACATCGCGACCTGCGAGCCGATCAGCTCCAGGCACTGCCCGCTGCCGCTGCCCACCCCAGCCGAACCGGAGAGCGAGATATTGCCGATCGGCGAGTAGAACGCGCCGGAAAGACTGGTGCCCGAGGCGCCGCCCGCGAACACCGTGCCCGCGGTATTGCCGGACGCGGCGGTCGGGCCGATCACCAGCAGGTTGGCGTAGGGACCGCTGGTCGGCGCGGTCATCGTCACCGTGCTGTAGCCGCCGCCGACGGAGAAGGCGTTGCCCGAATTGCCTGAGGCATTGGTGCCGGAAACGACGAAGGTGACGTTGCTGGCGACGACGCCGAGCGAGGCGCCGCTGCACGTGGCGTTGCCGCCATTGCCCGTGCCCAGCGCCACGTAGCCGGTCACTGTGTAGATGCCGGCGCCGAAGATCACGCCGCCCTTGGTGGCGATGAAGCCGTTGATGTCGTGGTTGGCGGCGGCGGGCAGGGTGGTGCAGCTGTTGGCGGCGGCGAGATTGAGGTTGCCGTCGGCGGTGAACAGGTCTCCCGCGCCGCTGGCGTCGGCGAAATAGGTCGCGGCACCGCCGCTCAGTGTGATCGCATCGCCGTTGCTGGCCCGGCCGAGCTGGTAGCTGTTGGCGGTGCCGCTGCCGGCCGAGAAGTTGGAGCCGCCGCCGTTGAAGATACCGTTGGTCAGGCTGATATCGCTCTGTCCGGCGAAATTCGTGCCGAGGCCGGAATTGCAGATGCTGTAATAGGCGCCCGATGAGCCGCAGGTCGTCGCCATCGGGCCGATATTGAAGGTGCCGGCGCCGAAGGTGATCGTGGCGCTGCCGCCCGACGAAATGCCCTTGGCGATGTTGAAGGTGCCGGGTCCGAAGGTCAGCGCCGAGCCGGATGTGCCGGACGCGCTGATCTGGCCGTCGAAATTATAGGTCGCCGATGCCGCGCCGCTGGTGTTGAAATTGGCCTTGATGCCGCTGCTGAGGGTGACGTTGCCGAAATCGAACGGCCCGTTGCCGACGCAGGTCACCGTCCAGGTCGATGACGAATACGCCGCGACGCAGCCCGCCGCGGCAATCGCGGCGATGGTCGCGGCCGAGCCGTTGTCGAAATTGATCGAGGGGGCAGCGGGCGTCACCGGAGCCGATGGCGCGGTCATCCCCGCGACGGCCGTGCCGTGCGCGGTCAGCGTGCTCACCGTCGTGTTGCCGGCCAGCGGATCGGCCACCGCCCGCTTGGTGATGCTGACGGAGGAGACGCCGGGCGGCGGCGCGACGCCGCAGAGCTGCGCGCTCGTCGGCGCCGTGGTGTCGTAGGTGATGGTCGGCGTGGTCAGCACCGAATTGCACGAGGCCGAGACGGTGGAGGCCGAGGCGATGGCGCATTTCGGGGCCGACACATTGGCCCCGCCGCCGACCGCGACGCCGGTGCCGGATCCGCTGAGTGCTGTGATGCACGCTGCCGGATTGGCCTTCAATTCGACGTAGGAACCCGCATCCACCGTCAGCGACGTGCCCGCCGAGACCAGCGAGGACAGGGTGTTCGGCACGCTGCTGGTGATCGTCACCAACACCGCCTTGCTGCCGTCATTGGTCGGCGAGGCGACGAGCGACGCGGCGACGGCGCTGGCGGCCACGCCGTTGTCGACGCCGATCGTGGTGGCGCTCGACACCATGGCGTTCTGCGCCTGGCTGAGCCCCCCGTTGGTCGGGAAATACGCCGCCGCGTAGGCCAGGGCCGCGCCATAGGCCGCGGCGTCGGCGATGCGCTGGTCGCGCGACTGCGTCAGCAACCCGTTGCCATATTCGACGGCAAGCCCGGCCATGGCCGCGAGCGCAGGCAGCATCATCGCCGAGAAGACGCTCACACTTGCGCGGCGGCTGCGCCGCAGGGCCATCATCACAGGTCGTTACTCCACCGATCGGGCCAGGCGAAGTGGCAGAACCATGCCTGGACGATGGCGGATTCAATAGGCCGGTGAGCTTAAGGGGTTGTTAAGGAATCCCATCGGCAACGTCAAAGCCGGCCGCGGCGGCCGCCGCGCCGGCCACCGGCGGGCGCGGTGGTGGCGGGCCGGGAACGCCCCGGCCTGCCGCCCGTCAGGCCGAAAGCGCCGCCGGCTCGGTGCGCGCGCGCTTGACCAGCAGCTTGTTCAGCGCATGCACATAGGCGCGCACGGAGGCCACCAGCGTGTCCGTATCCGCCCCCTGGCCGTCGACCATTTTGCCGTTCTCCTCCAGCCGCACCGTCACCCTGGCCTGGGCATCGGTGCCCTCGGTGACCGCGCCCACGGAATACAGCAGCAGCTTGGCCTCATGCGGGAAGATCGCCTGGATGGCGTGGAAGGCGGCATCCACCGGCCCGTCGCCGGTGGCGTCCGACTGGGTGACCTGCCCGTCCACCTCCAGCTCCAGCTCGGCGCGCGGCGGCGCCTTGCTGCCGGCCCGCACATCGAGCGAGACGAAGCGGATGCGGTCATGGTCGCGCCCCTCATCCTCCACCAGGGCGGCGATGTCCTCGTCGTAGACCACCTTCTTGCGGTCGGCGAGATCCTTGAAGCGGCGGAAGGCGTCGTTGAGCTGGTTGTCGCCGACCTCGCCATAGCCGAGCGCGCGCAGCTTGTCGCGGAACGCGGCGCGGCCGGAATGCTTGCCCATCACCAGGCTCGACTTGGACCAGCCGACGCTCTCCGGCGTCATGATCTCGTAGGTCGCGGCGTTCTTCAGCACGCCGTCCTGGTGGATGCCCGACTCATGGGCGAAGGCGTTGCGCCCGACGATGGCCTTGTTGGGCTGCACGTCGAAGCCGGTGATGGAGGACAGCAGCTTGGACGTCCTGAGGATGTGCTCCGTCACGATGGCCGGCTTGCACGGCACCGCATCCGGGCGGGTGCGGATGGCCATCACCACCTCCTCGAGCGCCGCATTGCCGGCGCGCTCGCCAATGCCGTTGATGGTACACTCGATCTGGCGCGCCCCGGCGGCGACCGCGGCCAGCGTGTTGGCCACCGCCAGGCCCAGGTCGTTGTGGTTGTGGGTGGAGAAGATCACCTTCTCCGCCCCCGGCACCCGCTCGCGCAGCATGGTGAAGATGCGGTGCATGTCGGCCGGCAGGGCGTAGCCGACGGTGTCGGGGATGTTGATGGTGGTCGCCCCCTCGCGGATCGCCGCCTCGACGCAGCGGCAGAGGAAATCGGGCTCGGTGCGGCTGCCATCCTCGGCCGACCATTCGACGTCGTCGGTGTGCTGGCGGGCCAGGCGCACGCTGTCGATGGCGAGCTGGAGCACCTCGTCCGGCTCCATGCGCAGCTTGTACTTCATGTGCAGCGGGCTGGTGGACAGGAAGATATGGATGCGCTTGCGCTCGGCCGGCGCCACCGCCTCGGCGGCGCGCAGGATGTCGGCCCGCCCGGTGCGCGCCAATCCGCAGATCACCGGCCCTTTTATGGTCTCGGCAATCGCCCGCACGCTTTCGAAATCGCCGGGCGAGGCGATCGGGAAGCCGGCCTCCATCACGTCCACGCCCAGCTCGGCCAGCGCCTCGGCCATGCGCAGCTTCTCGGCGAGGTTCATCGAAAAGCCTGGCGATTGCTCGCCGTCGCGCAGCGTGGTGTCGAAGATGATGACCCGGTCATCGGCCAGTTGGCCGAAATTCGGATGATTGATGCTCATGGCGGCGTCCTCGGTTTTCGTGTCACGACAATAGCCTCAGGGGTTCCCCCTGAGCGAAGCCGCGTCAACCGCGCGGCGTCACGCCCAGGGGCGGCTAAGTCGAAGAAGAAGGAGGAGGTCGAGCGCGCATGCCGGCCCGCGCGCGATAGCGCGGCCCAGGCGGCGGGACGTGAGAACGTCGCAGCTCATGGCCGGCAGGTTAGCCACCGGGCGGGCCGCACGCAAGCACCCAAACGCCGGCCGGCCGCCGGGCCGGATTTGCCGATGGCGCGGCTCATCGCCGGGCGGGGCTTGCATATCGCGAAAAACCCGCTAGAACCCGCCGCTTCCCTGCCGGGGGAGGCGGCCTTCCCCGGCTATGCCCGCGCGCCATGGTGGCGCGGGACCATCCGGTCCGGGGCAGAGACAAGCCAGAGGGAGTGCCCATGCCGCTTTATGAATGCGTGCTGATCGCACGCAACGACGTCACGCAGCAGCAGGTCGAGAGCATCGCCGATGCGATCGCCGCCCAGATCGACGCCGATAACGGCTTCGAGCCCGCCCCCCCGCCGGCGCCCGTCGCCGAGGGTGAGACCGCGCCCGCGATCCTCTCCCCTTCGGTGAAGAAGCGCGAATACTGGGGGCTGCGCAGCCTGGCCTACCGGATCAAGAAGAACCGCAAGGGCCATTACATGCTGCTCGGCCTGGATGCGCCATCCCCCGCCGTGGTGGAAATGGAACGCCAGCTGACCCTGAATGAAGACGTGCTGCGCTTCATGACGGTGCGCGTCGAAGAGATCAACGAGGAGCCCTCCGCGATTCTCTCCCGCAAGGCTGATGAGCGTGACCGCAATTTCCGTGGTCCGAAGCCGGCTGGCCGCTTTGAATCCGGCCGCAAGCGCGGCTTCGACGAGCGTGAGGAATTCCGCGCCCGCGACGAATTCCGCGCCGACCGTGACGAGTATTCCGCTGAGGAGGACGTCTAATGTCCGAGACCAACGAACCGACCACCGGCCTGCGCCGCCCCGCTGTTGGCGCCCGCCGCCCGTTCTTCCGCCGGAAAAAATCCTGCCCGTTCTCCGGCCCCAACGCGCCGGCGATCGATTACAAGGATGTGCGTCTGCTGTCCCGCTTCCTCTCGGAGCGCGGCAAGATCGTCCCGTCCCGCATCACCGCCGTCTCCGGCAAGAAGCAGCGTGAGCTGGCGAAAGCCATCAAGCGCGCCCGCTTCCTGGCGCTGCTGCCGTATGTGCTGAGCTGAGGAAGGATAGAGACCAATGGCAAACATTGAACTGATCCTGCTCCAGCGCGTCGAGAAGCTGGGCCAGATGGGCGAGCTGGTGAAGGTGAAGCCGGGCTATGCCCGCAACTTCCTGCTGCCACAGGCGAAAGCCGTGCGCGCCACCAAGGCGAACAAGGAGCGCTTTGAGAATGAGCGCGCTCACCTCGAAGCGCAGAACCTGAAGCGCCGCGAGGAAGCCGAGCGTGTGGCCGAGCGCGTCGATGGCCTGACCGTGACCCTGATCCGCCAGGCCTCCGAGGCCGGCGCGCTCTACGGTTCCGTCTCCAGCCGCGACATCGCCGAAGCCGCCACCGCGGCCGGCCTGGGCATCGAGCGTAGCCAGGTCCTGCTGGTGCACCCGATCAAGAA
>JAGXAV010000671.1 GCA_018971455.1 Rhodospirillales bacterium | reverse complement strand
GCCTCGTGCTCGGCCTGAACGCCGGCGCCACCGGCACGCTGGCGGTGGGCAATGGCGTCGGCGGGTCGCGGGTCACCGATGGCGGTGATTTCGTGGACGGGTTCAACGGCGCCGGCGCCGTCTCGGTCAGCGACGGCGGCAACCTGCAGATCGGCGGCACGCTCTATATCGGCGGCAACAATGTCGGTGGAACGCTGACCGCCGGCGCGGGCGCCGTGCACAGCAGCTTCATCGTCACCAGCAACGCCACGGCCGCATCGGCCTCGGCGGCCGGGCTGACCATGTGGGCGGGCAATTCGATCAACCTCAATGGCGGCGGGTTCGAAATCGGCACCGGCGCGGCGACGGCCACGGTGCTGACCGTCGAGGCCGGCCATACCATCCAGGGTGGCGGCACCATCAACGCCGCGAGCTTCGCCAATAACGGCGTCATCATCGCAAGCGGGCTGGGCGGCGCGGTGGATCAGACGCTGGACCTGGTCGGCGTGCTGGGCGGGGCGGGCCAGTATCTGATGGGTCTCGGCGGGACGCTCGAGGTGAACACCCCCGGCTCCCAGGTGTTCGATTTCGGCGCCGCCAATTCCGGGACGCTCACGACGCATCACGAGGGCCTGCTGCTGCAAAGCGCCGTGCTGTTCAGCGGCACGATCACCAATTTCTTCGGGGCGGGAAACACCGTCGATCTGGTCGGCATCGGCACGGTGAACGGCGCGCCGGTCTATAATTCGGCGACCGGCGCGATCAGCGTCTCGGGCACCGGCGGCACGGCGAATTTTACCGTCTCCGGCTACCACCCGCTCGGCTTCACGACCACCAATGACGGCTCGGGCGGCATTTTCCTGACCTCCAACAACACCGCCCCCTGCTTCGCCGCCGGCACGCGCATCCTCACCGCCTCGGGCGAGCGGGCCGTCGAGGCGCTGGGCGAGGGCGATCTGGTGCCCACGCTGCTCGGCGCGGGGCTGCGGCGCGTCGTCTGGATCGGTCATACGCGCATCGATCTGGACCGCCATCCGCGCGCCGCCGACATGGCGCCGATCCGCATCGCCGCCGATGCCTTCGGGCCCGGCCAGCCGCATCGCGACCTGCTGGTCTCGCCCGACCACGCGCTGTTCGTCGAGGGCGCGCTGATCCCGGCGCATCTGCTGGTCAATGGCGCGACCATCCGGCGTGAACCGGCGCGCGGCAGCGTGACGTATTTCCATGTCGAGCTGGACAGCCACGACATCCTGCTCGCCGAAGGGCTGGCCGCCGAGAGCTATCTCGATACCGGCAACCGCGCCGCCTTCGCCAATGGCGGCGCGGTGCGCCGGCTGCACGCCGATTTCGCCCGCGATTCCGCCTGGGACGATGCCGCCTGCGCGCCGCTGCTGCAGGGCGGTCCGCGGGTCGCCGCCTGCCATGCGGCCCTGCTGGCGCGGGCGGTGACGCTCGGCCTGGGGCTGAGCGACGATGCCGCCCCCTGCATCGAGGCCGATGGACGGGTGATCGCCCTCACCCCCGCCGCCGGGGGCCGGCTTCGCGCCGCGCTGCCGGCCGGCCGGCAGGGGCTGCGCCTGCGCTCGCGCGTGGGCGTGCCGGCGGATGTCGCGGGCGCCCGGGCGGACCATCGCCGGATCGGCGTGGCGGTCACCGGCGCCTGGCT
>JAGXAV010000670.1 GCA_018971455.1 Rhodospirillales bacterium | reverse complement strand
TGCCTGATCGATTTTCTCCGCGCCTATTTTGGAATCTCCAGCCTGCCGGTGCGCTTTCGTTCGTCCTATTTTCCCTTCACCGAGCCCTCGATGGAGGTTGATATCGGCTGGAACCGCAAGACCGGCGAGCTGGGCGGCGGCGGGGACTGGCTGGAGATTCTCGGCAGCGGGATGGTGCATGCCAAGGTGCTCGCCAATTGCGGCATCGACCCGCGCGAGTGGCAGGGCTTCGCCTTCGGCATGGGCATCGAGCGGGTGACCATGCTCAAGCACGGCATCCCCGATCTGCGCACCTTCTACGAGAGCGACATACGATGGCTGCGCCATTACGGATTCTCGGCGCTGGCGCCGGCCATGCTGCACGAGGGCCTGTGACATGAAGTTCTCGCTCTCCTGGCTCAAGACGCATCTGGACACCGATGCGTCGTTGCAGACGATCACCGAAACGCTGACCGCGATCGGCCTGGAACTCGAAGGCGTCGAGGATCGCGGCGCGGCGCTGGCGTCGTTCCGCATCGCCCATGTCGTCGAGGCGGTGCAGCACCCGAATGCCGACCGGCTGCGCGCCTGCCGGGTGGACACCGGCGAGGGCATCGTATCGGTGGTGTGCGGTGCGCCCAACGCGCGCACCGGCATGAAGGGCGTGTTCGCGGCACCCGGCAGTTTCATCCCGGGCACCGGCATCACGCTGAAGGTGGGCGAGATCCGCGGCGTGCAGAGTGCCGGCATGCTGCTCTCGATGCGCGAGATGGGGCTTGGCGAAGACCATGACGGCATCGTCGAACTTCCCGAGGATGCGCCGCTCGGCATGAGCTATGCGGCCTGGGCGGGGCTCGACGATCCGGTGATCGACATCAGCGTCACGCCCAATCGCGGCGATGCGCTGGCGGTGCGCGGCGTGGCGCGCGACCTGGCCGCCGCCGGGCTCGGCACCCTGCGCCCGTTCGAGCCGGGGCGGATTCCCGCGCGCTTCGCAAGCCCGCTGGGCTGGGCGATCGACATGCCCGAAGCCTGCCCGTGGGTGCTCGGGCGCGTGGTTCGCGGGCTCACCAACGGGCCGAGCCCGGCCTGGTTGCAGGCGCGCCTGACCTCGATCGGCCTGCGGCCGATCAATGCGCTGGTGGACATCACCAACTTCTTCACCATCGATCTCGGCCGGCCGCTGCATGTCTTCGATGCCGACAAGGTCACCGGCGATACGCTGCGTTTCCGGCCCGGCGCCGGCGAAAGCTTCCGCGCCCTGAACGGGCGCGACTACACCGCACGACCGCAGGATTGCGTGATCGCGGACGCCGCCGGCGTGCAGTCCCTCGCCGGCGTGATCGGCGGCGAGGCGACGGGATGCGATGACGCCACCACCAGCGTCTTCGTCGAGTGCGCGCTGTTCGACCCGATCCATGTCGCCCATACCGGACGCCACCACCAGCTCGTCAGCGACGCGCGCCAGCGCTTCGAGCGGGGCGTCGATCCGGCCCTTCTGCCCGACGCGATCGAGGCGGCGACGGCCATGATTCTCGACCTCTGCGGCGGTGAGCCCGGTGAGGTGGTCGCCGCCGGGGCGGAGCCCGGCTGGCGGCGCGAGGCCACGCTGCGGTTTGCCCGGCTGCGCGAATTCGGCGGGCTCGACGTGCCGGCCGATGCGGCGG
>JAGXAV010000669.1 GCA_018971455.1 Rhodospirillales bacterium | reverse complement strand
AGGGATGCCGGCGGCAAGGCGGAGGTCGAGGCGGGCGACATGACGGTGGCGGCCGACGTGCACGGCATCGCCGCCTCCATCGATGCCCGCCTGGGGCGGCTCGACATCATGCTCGCCAATGCCGGGGTGAACATCCCGGACCGCACCTGGGCGCAGCTCACCCCGACCGGTTCGGATACGGTGATCGCCGGCAATCTTTCGAGCGCCTTCTATTGCGCGGAGGCGGCGCTGCCGATCATGCGCCGGCAGAAGGGCGGCGTGCTCATCGTCACCGCGAGCCTGGCCGGGCGGTTCATCACCGGGCTGTCGGGGGCCGCCTACACCGCGGCCAAGCACGGCGTGGTGGCGATGTGCCACAGCATCAACATGGAGGAATGCGTCCATAACATCCGCTGCACCGCCGTCCTGCCCGGCGAGGTGGCAACGCCCATCCTGGACAAGCGGCCGGTGCCGGTGAGTGCCGAGGAGCGCGCGCGCATGGTGCAGGCGGGCGATGTCGGCGACCTGATCCGCTACATCGCCGAACTGCCGCCGCACGTCGTCATTAACGAGGTGATGATCACGCCGACCTGGAATCGCGGCTACGTCGCCGCCCTGCAGCGCAAGGGGGCGTGACGGCGGCGCGGGATCGGCTGGCTGGGGCAACACCCGGCCTGATGAATCCATCAGGCCGGATCGTGCCCTAAGGCCATTCGGGCCGCGCCACCTGCGTTTCCTTGCCGGTGATGAACTCGAGCAGCGCCGGCACGCCCGCCTCGGTCTGCGCGATGCCGCGGCGGATGGCGGGGATGATACCGGCGGGCGTGGTGACGCGCTCGCCGTAGCCGCCGAAGGCGCGCGCCATGGCCGCATAATCGCCGGAGATATCGGTCGAGCGGTATTTCTCGGTGGAGATCGGCATCACCTTGAGCTCGATCGCCATGCTGAAATTGTTCAGCAGGATCGACAGGATGGGAATGCGCTCGCGCACCGCGGTTTCGAAATCCATGCCGGTGAACCCGATCGCCGCATCGCCCCAGACATTGATGCACAGGCGGTCGGGGTGGGCGAGCTTGGCGCCCATCGCCAGGCCGAGCCCGTAGCCGAGCTGGGTGGTCTTGCCCCAGCCGATATAGCTCAGCGGCTCGGTGCATTGCCAGAACGGCGAGAGCTGGTCGCGCGGGCTGCCCGCATCATGGGTGATGATGGTGCGCGCCATGTCCACGGTATGGGCGAGGTCCCACAGCACGCGATAGGGAGAAAGCGGCGCCGCGTCCGAGGTCAGCTTGGGCATCCATCGGGCGAGCCAGGCGGCGTGCACCTCGGCGATTTCGGCGGCGACGGCCCGCCCGTCGCGGTCGGCCGGCACCAGCGTGTCGAGTTCGTGGAGCAGCGCGTCCAGGGTCAGGCCGGCATCGCCGATCAAGCCGATCTCGGCGCGCACATCCTTGTTCAGGTGATCGGGGTCGAGCGTGGCGTGGATGATGCGCTTGCCCTTCGGCATGGCGACGGCGAAATTGGTCTCGGTGAAGCTGCACCCGATGCCGAGGATGAGGTCGCTGGCCGCCAGGAAGTGCGGCACGCTGCCCGGCATGGCGAGCCCGCCGGAGCCGAGCGCCAGCGGATGCGTCTCCGGGAAGGCGCTCTTGCCGCCGAGACTGGTGGTGACCG
>JAGXAV010000668.1 GCA_018971455.1 Rhodospirillales bacterium | reverse complement strand
CCATGTCGCCGTGCTGCCCGCCGGCGACGAAGGCGGCCAGCCGCGCCCGCGCCTCCGGGCCGAGTGCCGCCGGCGCGAAGCCCACCGCATCGAAGCCCAGCGCCAGCGCCTTGTCGCGGATCAGCGCGCCGATCACGGGGCTAGGCCGGGTGCGCGGCGATGACCCCGGCGACGATCTCGCCGGCGCGGCGATAATCCTCCATCTCGTTATAGGCCTGGGCCGACAGGCGCAGCCACAGCGCCTCGCCGTGGCGATGCACCGGCGCATCCGTGCCGGCGGCGAACAATGCGGCGCGCAACGCGCCCGCGGCCAGCGCGGTCGGCGGCAGGCGCACCATCGCCATGGCGCAGGCCGGCGCGTTGCCCAGCGCGGTCTCGGTGCCGAGCCGGGAAGCCATCAGCCCGGCCGCCTCGAAGGCCAGCGCCGCGTTGCGCGCGCGCAGCGCCGGGCCGCCGAGGCTGGCATGAAAGGCGAGTGCCGCCCCCACCGAGAGGAAGGCGCTCGGGTCCGCGGTTCCGGTCCAGTCGAACTCGGCGAGGAAGCCTGCCCCGAAACCGTGCGAAATCACCGTCGGGTGCAGCCCGTCCTGCCGGTCGGATCGCGCCCAGAGAAAGGCGCAACCCTTCGCCGCACTCAGCCATTTGTGGCAATTGCCGGTGTACCAGTCGGCCCCCAGCGCCCCGAGATCGAGCTCGACCTGGCCGGGCCCGTGCGCGCCATCCACCAGAACCGGCACCCCGCGCGCATGGCAGGCCGCCAGGATCGCCGGCAGCGGCAGCACCAGTGCGGAGGAGGAGGTGATGTGGTCGATCACCGCGATGCGCGTGCGCGGCGTGATCGCCGCCACCACCGCCGCTGCCAGCGCCTCCTCGTCCGCGCGCGGAAAGGGCAGCACCGCCTCGACCATGCGCGCGCCCTGGCGCTCGGCGACGAAGCGGACGGTGTTGCGCACCGCGCCATAGACATGGCTCAGCACCAGGATCTCGTCGCCGGCCCCCAGCCGCAGCGAGCGCAGCACCGCATTGCAGCCGGTGGTAGCGTTGGCGACGAAGGCGACATCCTCGCCGCGCGCGCCGAGAAAATCCGCAAGCCCGGCCGCCGCGTCGCGCAGCGCCGCCGGCAGCTCGCGCGCGAAGAATCGGCTCGGCTGCGCCTCCATACGCCGCCGCCATTCATCCTGCGCCGCCAGCACCGGGCGGGGCGTGGCGCCGTAGGAGCCGTGATTGATGGTGACGAAATCGCGCTCCAGCGCCCACTCGCCGCGCACCGCCGCGCCGAGCGCCGCCACCGCTCAGCCCACCAGCGGCGGGCGCATGCCGCGCCAGGGTGTCGCCTGCTCATAGGCATGGGCGGCGCGCAGCAGCAGGGCATCCTCGAATGGCCGGCCCGCCAGCTGGATCGAGACCGGCATGCCGCCCTCGCCGAAACCCGAGCAGAGCGAAATCGCCGGCTGGCCGGTGACGTCGAACAACATGGTGAAGCCGGGCTTCTCCATGCTGCCCCATTTGGTCACCGCGTCGATGCGCGGCGCTTCCGTGGGGGCGGCGGTAGTGAGCAGCAGATCGACATCGGCCATCGCCGCCGCGGTGGCCGCGCACAGCTCGCGCCGGCGGCGCTGCGCCTGCACGTAATCCACCCCGCTGACCAGCGC
>JAGXAV010000667.1 GCA_018971455.1 Rhodospirillales bacterium | reverse complement strand
GCGGTGCGCGCCGCCCGGCCGGACGCCATCGTCGCCACCGGGCGCAGCGACTATCCCAACCAGTGCAACAACCTGCTCTGCTTTCCCTTCATCTTCCGCGGCGCGCTCGATGCACGGGCGACGACCATCAACGAGGCGATGAAGCTCGCCGCCGTCGAGGCGATCGCCGAGCTGGCGCGCGTCGAGGCGAGCGAGGTGGTGGCCGCCGCCTATGGCGGGGCCGCCCCGGTCTTCGGGCCGGACTACATCATACCGAAGCCGTTCGACCCGCGGCTCATCCTGCAGATCGCCCCGGCGGTGGCCCGCGCGGCCATGGCGTCCGGCGTCGCCCGCCGGCCGATCGCCGATTTCGCCGCCTATCGCACGGAACTAGAACGCTTCGTGTTCCGCTCCGGCCAGCTCATGCGCCCGGTCTTCGAGGCGGCCCGCGCGACGCCCGCGCGCATCGTCTATGCCGAGGGCGAGGATGAGCGCGTGCTGCGCGCCGCGCAGACGCTGGTCGATGACGGCATCGCCGCCCCGATCCTGCTGGGCCGGCGCGCGGTGATCGCCGAGCGTGCCCGCGCCCTCGGCCTGCGGCTCGACCTCGCCGAGAGCGTGCGCATCCTCGATCCCGCCGCCGACGAGGCGGTGTTCGCCCCGCTGGTGGCCGATTACCAGCGCCTCGCCGGCCGCCGCGGCGCTCCGCCCGACACCGCCTCGCGCCGCGTGCGCACCCGTTTCGGCATCGCCGCGGCCCTGCTGCTGCAATCCGGCCAGGCCGATGCCGCGATTGTCGGCGGCACCGGCGACTGGTGGGGCCGGGTGCAGGACATCCTGCCGATCATTCCGCGCCGCGCGGGCATCGGGCGGGTCTATGCGCTGTCGTGCCTGATCCTGTCGGCCGGCGCGCTGTTCATCGGCGACACCCACATGAACCCCGACCCCAGCGCCGAGCAGATCGCCGAGATGACGGTGCTGGCCGCCGAGGCGGTGCGCGGCTTCGGCCTGGTGCCCAATGCCGCGCTGCTCTCGCATTCCAGCTTCGGCGCCTCGAACTCGCCGAGTGCGCGCAAGATGCGCCAGGCGCTGGCGCTGATCCGCGAGCGGGCGCCGGATCTGGCCATTGACGGCGAGATGCACGCCGATGCGGCACTGGTCGAGTCGATCCGCGACCGCGCGGTGCCCGACAGCCTGCTGCGCGGCCAGGCGAACCTGCTGATCATGCCCAATCTCGATGCCGCCAACATCGCGTTCAACCTGGTCAAGGCGGCGGCCGACGGCCTGCCGGTCGGCCCGCTGCTGCTCGGCATGTCCCAGCCCATCCACGTCGTGGTGCCCAGCGTCACCGCGCGCGGCATCGTCAACCTCAGCGCCGTGGCCGCCCAGCAGGCGGCGCGCTGAGCCCGCGTCGATGATCGCCCTGCTGCTTGGTGTGGTGTGCCTGGTCGCGCTGATGACCATGCTCGGCATGTTCTCGCGCGCCCAGATCGCCACGCTGAAATCCTTCGGCATCTGGATCGCCGCCATTGGCGGGGTGGCGCTGGCCGCCATGCTGGCCTTCACCAAGGGCCCCGAGGCCGCGCTGGCCGCCCTGGTGCTGCTCGGCCCGCTGGTCTGGAGCTGGATGGTGCCGCAATCACCGCGCGGGCGCACCCACCGCCCCGGCCGCGGC
>JAGXAV010000064.1 GCA_018971455.1 Rhodospirillales bacterium | reverse complement strand
GAAGCCAAGATGATGCTTGGCCGCACCCCCGGCTACATCCAGGCCATCCGCCCGCTGCGCGACGGCGTCATCGCCGATTTCGAAGTGGCGGAAGAAATGATCAAGCATTTCATCCGCAAGGTGCATAACCGCCGTGGCTTTGCCGCGCCGATGATCGTCGTCTGCGTGCCGTCCGGCTCCACCCCGGTCGAGCGGCGGGCGATCCAGGAGAGCGCCGAGAGCGCCGGCGCGCGCAAGGTGTTCCTGATCGAGGAACCGATGGCGGCCGCGATCGGCGCCGGGCTGCCGGTGACCGAGCCCTCGGGCAGCATGGTGGTGGATATCGGCGGTGGCACCACCGAGGTCGCGGTGATCTCGCTGGGCGGCATCGTCTATTCGCGCAGCGTGCGGGTGGGCGGCGACAAGATGGACGAGGCGATCATCAGCTATATCCGCCGCAACTTCAATCTGTTGATCGGCGAGAGCTCGGCCGAGCGGATCAAGATGGATATCGGCGCCGCCTCCGCACCCTATGACACCGAGGAGGGTCCGTACCGCGAGGTCAAGGGCCGCGACCTGATGAACGGCGTGCCGCGGGAGGTGCAGGTCAGCCAGCGCGCCATCGCCGAGAGCCTGCTGGAGCCGGTGAGCGCCATCGTTGAGGCGGTCAAGGTGGCGCTGGAGAACACGCCGCCCGAGCTCGCGGCGGACATCGTGGACAAGGGCATCGTGCTGACCGGCGGCGGCGCCCTGCTCTACCGGCTGGACCAGGTGCTGCGCGATGCGACCGGGCTGCCGGTGCTGGTGGCCGAGGACGCGCTGCAATGCGTGGCGCTGGGCACCGGGCGGGCGCTCGAGGAGATGAAGCGGCTGCGCAACGTATAGACGTCGATGTACTGAATTGATGACTTGCGGACGGCATGATGTGGGCGTGAAGTGGCGGCATCATTCTGATCGAGCGGGGAGCAGGGCGGAGTCGTGATCCGGCTGTCCATCCCGGTCCGCCAGGCCCTGGCCCGGCTGACCTTGCCGGTGCTGATCGCGGTGGCATTCGGCCTGATGCTGCTGGGCAAAGCCGACGCCCTGCTGGCCGAGCGTGCGCGCATGGCGCTGGCCGATGCGCTGTCGCCCATCTACAGCGTGCTCGCCGAGCCGGTGGCCCATGGCCGCGCCGCGGTGGCGGAGCTTGAAACCATCATCAGCATCTATCGCGACAACGCCCAGCTGCGCGCGGAGAATGAGAGGCTGCTGCACTGGCGCGACGTGGCGCTGGCGCTGGATGCCGAGAACACCCGGCTGAAGGCCAACCTGCACTGGATACCGGGGCCGCGGGCGAGCTATGTCACCGCGCGCGTGGTGGCCGATGCGGGCGGCGTCTATGCGCGCGCCGTGCTGCTCTCGCTCGGGCCCAATCACGGCATTGTGAAGGGCAAGGTGGCGCTGGATGATCGCGGGCTGGTCGGGCGGGTGACCGAGGTGGGCGCACGCAGCGCGCGGGTGCTGCTGATCACCGACCTCAACAGCCGGATTCCGGTGATCCTGGAGCACAGCCGCGCGCATGCCATGCTGGTCGGCACCAACGGGGCGCGGCCGCGGCTGATGTACTGGCCGCAGGGGGTGCGCCCGGAGGAGGGCGAGCCGGTGGTGACCAGCGCCGAGGCCAACCTGTTTCCCGCCGGCCTGCCGGTCGGCACGGTGCGGTACGGGGCGGGGCACATCGCCGAGGTGGCGCCGGCGGCACGGCTCGACCGGCTGGAGATGGTGCGGGTGTTCGATTACGGCACCGGCGGCGTGACCGCGCCCGAGGCGGCGCGGCAGAATCTGCGCATCGACGGGCCGCGTTAGCACGCCATGAGCGACCGTCGCCCCGGCATCCGTCCGCGCGCGAGCCTGGTCCGCCGGCTCGACATCTCGGCGCGGCTGGCCGTTCCGGTGGCCAGCACGGCGCTGCTGCTGCTGCTGCTCTCCGCCCCGCTCGGCCTGCCCGGGCAGGCCGAGTTGCAGGTCGCGGTCGCGCTGTGCTGCGTGTTCTTCTGGTCGCTGTTCCGCCCCGGCTCGATGCCGCCGCCGACGGTGTTCCTGCTCGGGCTGCTGGGCGACCTGCTGGGCTATGCGCCGCCCGGGGTGGGGGTGCTGAGCCTGCTCATCGTGCAGGGCGTGGCGCTGCGCTGGCGGCGCCAGCTGGTGCGCCAGGGGTTCGGGGTGGTGTGGCTGGCCTTTCTCGGCATCGCCTTCGGCGCGGCGGCGCTGGCATGGATCGTGACCTCGCTGCTGGAGTTCCGCCTGCTGCCGCCGGCCGCCGCCATGTTCCAGGCCGTGCTGACGGCCGGGCTCTACCCGCCGCTGGCGGTGCTGCTGACCCATGCCCACCAGACCGTGGCCGAGCCCGACCATGCCTGATGCGGGCCGCGTGACATGAGGCGCGAGAGCAAGCGCTCCGGCGTGTTCACCCGCCGCGCGCTGCTGATCGGCGGCACTCAGCTGGCGGCACTCGGTTTCCTCGCCAGCAAGCTCTACCAGGTGCAGGTGATCGACGGCGCGCGCTATGCCACGCTGGCGCGCAACAACAGCGTCAGCGCGCGGCTGATCGCCCCCCCGCGCGGCCGGCTGCTCGACCGGTTCGCCACGGTGGTGGCGGGCAACCGGCAGAACTGGCGCGCCCTGCTGGTCGCCGAGCAGACCGGCGACATCACCGCGACCCTGGACCGCTTCGCCGCCCTGGTGAGCCTGTCCGAGCACGACCGCGCGCGCATCCTGCGCGAGGTGCGCCAGCATCGCCGCTTCATCCCGGTGACCATCAAGGAATTCCTCGACTGGGACGAGATGGCGCGCATCGAGGTCAATGCGCCCGACCTGCCGGGCATCATGGTCGATGTCGGCACCTCGCGGGAATATCCGTTCGGCGAGCTGTTGGCCCATGTGGTGGGCTACGTCGCGCCACCCAACCAGAAGGATATCGCCGACGACGCCATCCTGGCCCTGCCCGGCATGCGCGTCGGCCGCGCCGGGGTGGAGCGGTTCCGCGAGGTCGAGCTGCGCGGGCGCGCCGGCGCCGTGCAGCTCGAGGTCAACGCCGTCGGCCGGGTGATCCGCGAGCTGGACCGCCAGGAAGGCACGCCCGGCGAGGAGATCACGCTGACGCTGGATGCCGAGACGCAGCGCCAGGTGATGGGCCATCTCGGGCAGGAGAGCGCCAGCTCCGTGGTGCTCGACGTGCAGACCGGCGAGGTGCTGGCCATGGCCACCAACCCGTCCTTCGACCCGTCGCTGTTCAACTCGGGCATTTCCCAGGCGCAGTGGCTGCAATGGGTGAGCGACAAGCGCGCGCCGTTGATCAACAAGGCGATCGCCGGGCTCTATTCGCCGGGTTCGACCTTCAAGATGGTGGTCGCCCTGGCCGGGTTGCAGGCCCATGCCATCACCGAGACCGACCGCATCAACTGCCCCGGCTATCTCGATTTCGGCAACCGGCGCTACCATTGCTGGAAGGCCGGCGGGCACGGCATGCTCGACCTGCATGGCGGCCTGCAGAACAGCTGCGACGTGTTCTTCTACGAGGTGGCGCGGCGCACCGGCATCGACGCCATCGCGGCCATGGCGCACCGCTTCGGACTGGGCACCAAGCTCGATATCGACATGGTCGGCGTGCGCGACGGGCTGGTGCCGACGCGCGCCTGGCGCGAGGCGCAGGGCAAGGCGTGGAACATCGGCGACACCATCGTCGCCGGCATCGGCCAGGGCTACACGCAGATCACGCCGCTGTCGCTGGCCGCCATGGTGGCGCGCGTGGCCACCGGGCGCGCCATCACGCCGCACCTGACGCGGGCGATCGGCGGCGTGGTGCAACCCGGCGGCAAGGCGGAGGACTGGCCGGATATGGGCCTGCCCGAGCGCAGCATGCAGGCCGTGCGACAGGGCATGTGGGCCGTGGTCAACGATCCGCACGGCACGGCTCCGCTGGCCAAACTCGCCCTGCCCGGCGTGCAGATGGCCGGCAAGACGGGGTCCGTGCAGGTGCGCAACGTCAGCCGGGCGCAGCGCGACAACGGCTACAAATCCGACAAGATGCCGTGGGAGCTGCGTCCGCACGCGCTGTTCGTCGCCTACGCGCCATTCGACGCGCCGCGTTACGCCCTGTCGCTGGTGGTCGAGCACGGCAATGCCGGCGCGGACACCGCCGCCCCGATTGCGCGTGACATCATGACCGACCTGCTGACGCGCGATCCGCTGGCGCACCGCGCCGCCCCCCAGCAGATGGCGAGCCGGACATGAGCCTGCTCGAGCGGCGGCTGATCCGCGAGACGCGCTTCGAATTCGCCGCCAAGCTCTGGCAGATCAGCTGGATCTACGTGCTGCTGCTGTGCGCGCTGGCCGGCGTGGGATACCTCGCGCTCTACTCGGCGGCCGGTGGTTCGGTGCAGCCCTATGCCGGGCGGCAGATGATGCGCTTCGCCCTCGGTCTGGCGGTGATGCTGGGGATCGCGCTGATCGATATCCGCGTCATCGCGCGCTTTTCCTGGCTCGCCTATGGCGCGGGCGTGGTGCTGCTCGCGCTGGTGCTGCGCATGGGCCATGTCGGCAAGGGCGCCGAGCGCTGGATCAATATCGCGGGGATGCAGTGGCAGCCGAGCGAGTTCATGAAGCTGGCGCTCGTGCTGGCGCTCGCCGCCTGGTTCCACAAGGCGTCGTGGGAGCGCATGGGCAACGTGCTGTTCCTCATACCGCCGGCGCTGGCGGTGCTGCTGCCGGTGGCGCTGATCCTCAAGGAACCCAATCTCGGCACCGCGGTGATCACCGGAACGGTCGGGCTCGCGGTGTTTCTCGGCGCCGGGATGCGGTGGTGGAAGCTCGCCCTCTTGGTCGCCCTGGTCGCGCTGGCCGCGCCCATCGCCTATCACCACCTGCACGATTATCAGCGCGCCCGCATCACCACCTTCTTCAATCCCGAGAGCGATCCGCTGGGCGCCGGCTACAACATCATCCAGTCCAAGATCGCGCTCGGCTCCGGCGGGCTGTGGGGCCAGGGCTATCTGCACGGCACGCAGGGACACCTGAACTTCCTGCCCGAGAAGCAGACCGACTTCATCTTTACCATGCTGGCCGAGGAGTTCGGGCTGGTCGGCAGCCTGGCCGTGCTCGGTCTGCTCGCGCTGATCATCACCGGCGGCATGCTGATCGGGTTGCGCTGCCGCCATCAGTACGGCCGGCTGGTGGCGCTCGGCATCAGCGCCAATTTCTTCATGTACGTCTTCGTCAACATCGCCATGGTGATGGGGGTGATCCCGGTCGGCGGCGTGCCGCTGCCGCTGGTCTCCTATGGCGGGTCGGCGATGGTGATGGTGATGATGGGATTCGGCGTGCTGATGTCGGTTCACGTCCATCGCGACGTCGAGTTCGCCGGCGACCGCGACGAGGGGTGAGGCCGGGCGTGGCGTGCGCGCGGGATGGCGCGCCGGCCGGCGATCATCCCGCCCTAAAGTGAGGCCACCATGAACAGCCGGCGGAAGGGCAGCAGCGTGCTGCCATCGGCGCGGTGCGGGTAGATCGGCGCCACCGCCTGCGCGTAGGCCTCGAGGTAGGCGGCGCGCAGATCGGGCGGCAGGCGATCGAGGAAGGGTTTGAGGCTGGTGCCGGTGGCCCATTGCACCACCGCGTTCTCGCCGGCCAGCGCGTGCATGTAGGTGGTCTCCCACATGTCGAGAGTGGCGCAGCGCGGGCGTAGCAGGTCCCAGTAGGCGCCTGGCTCAAGGATCGGCGGCGCGCTGTCCACCTCGGCGAGCAGGCTGGCCCAGGGGCCGCGGGCCGCGACCTCGTGCTGGAGGGCGCGCAGCGGGGCGGCATGCATGAAGGGCATCTGCACGGCCAGCGTGCCGCCCGGCGCGAGCTGCCCGAGCAGGCGGGGGAACAGGGCCGCGTGCCCGCCGAGCCAGTGCAGGGCGGCGTTGGAATAGATGACATCGGCGGGCGCCTCCGCCGCCCAGGCCGCGATGTCGGCCTGGGCGAAGCGGCATTCCGGGGCGGCCTCGCCGGCGCGGGCCAGCATCGCCGCCGAGCCGTCGATCCCCGTCACCTCGGCCGCCGGCCAGCGTCGCTTGAGGATGGCGGTGACATTGCCCGGGCCGCAGCCGAGATCGACGACGCGCGCCGGAGCCGCGGCCGGAATGCGGGCCAGCAGGTCGAGCGCCGGGCGCAGGCGCTCGTCGCCGTAGCGGAGATACTGGGAGGGGTCCCATTGCATGGCGGCTTATCCCTGCTTGACCTCGACACTGGCCTGGCGCGCCAGCTCGGCGGCACGCTCCACGGATTTGGCGATCAGCTCGCCGGCCCGGCAAGCCTGCGGGTCGGCATGGCTCTCCAGCCGCTCGGCCATCAGCAGGGCGGGCGAGAGGGCGCCGCGGATATCGTGGCTGATGCGCACGATGCTGGCGCGCAGGGCGGCGTCACGCGCGCGCTGGGCGCGCAGCCGCCAGGCCAGCAGGACGGCCACGGCGAGGGCGGCCGCCAGGGGCACGGCGAGCAGGAGAACCGGCGCCGGGGGCGGCATCGCGCTAGCCGGCCACATCGGCCGGCGCCCGTGCGGCGGAGCGCCCGGCCTCGAAGAGGTGGGTGAGGAAGGCGGTGTCGGCGTTGAACTTCGACGACAGCGGCAGGTCGCCCAGCACCCTGTCGGCGTCGTAGCTGGTCAGGCGGATGCTGGCCGGCAGGTTCGCCAGCTCGGCTTCCAGCACGCCGTGGCAGGCGATCTCGTTGAGCCGGTTGAGCACCTCGGCCGGGCTGTGCGGCGCGCCCGGCCGATGGGCGGGCTGGGCGCGGATCAGCACCAGCTCGCGCGGCAGGGTGGGGCGCAGCAGCGGCGCCAGCGGCGGATTGCCCGAATACCCGCCATCCCAATAGGCCCGCCCGTCGATCTCGACCGCCTGGAACACCATCGGCAGGCAGCACGAGGCGAGCAGCGTGTCCACGGTGACGGCGGCATTGCCCCATTGCCGCGAGCCGCTGGTCTCGACGTCGGTGGCGGCGATGGTGAGCGTAATGGCGGAGGGGTGGCGCAGGGCGTCGCGGTCGAGCAGGTCCGATATCACCGGGCGCAGGGGGTTGTGGCCGAACGGGTTGAGCTGGGCCGGGCTGAACAGCCGCATCGCCGCCTCCATGCCCTGCCACAGGAAGCTGTTGCTGAGATCCCAGCCCCACAGCCAGCGTTCCAGCGGGCCGTTCTGCAGCGGGTTGAGGGCATGGGCCTGGGCGATGCGGTCCCATAGCCGGCGCATCTCCCGCCGCGCGCCCGCCGCCCCGCCCTTGACCAACCCCTGCACCAGCATCGCCGCCAGCAGCGCCCCGGAGGAGACGCCGCAGACGCGCGTCGGCGCCAGCCCGTCCTCGAGCAGTCGGTCGAGCACGCCCCAGGCATAGGCCCCGTGCACGCCGCCACCTTGCAGGGCGAGAGCCAGCTCGTTGTTCGCTTTCATGGCCGACAAATTGAGCCGAACCGGGCGCCACGGCAACCGGGCCGGCCACCGGCCCAGGCGGCGCGCGGCCGGCGCGAGCAGCCGGCCGGCCCAGAGTCGCGCGGCCCTGGGTCCTGCGGCCCGCCGGTTCGGGCGGTCCGGCGCCCGCGAAACGACCCGGCGGCGCGGTTGACGCCGCGGCCAATCGGCCCCTATAAGCCGCGCCTTGTCACGGGACCGGCCGCATCGGTCCCGCCTTGGCCTGTTGGCACCGCGTGGTGCGCGGCGGGCCGAAGCCTTGGAAACCGGAGAGTGTCGTGAAGCGCACGTATCAACCGTCGAAGCTGGTCCGCAAGCGCCGCCATGGCTTTCGCACGCGGATGGAAACCGTCGGCGGCCGCAAGGTTCTGGCCAATCGCCGCGCCAAGGGCCGCAAGCGCCTCTCGGCCTGATCGGTCAGGCAGGAGGCCGGCCATGGCGCAGGCGGTGTCGCGCCTCAAGCGCCGGGCGGAGTTCCTGCGCGTCGCCTCGGCCGGACGCAAGGCTGCCGTGCACGGGCTGGTGCTGCAGGCGCTCGCGCGTGACGACCAGGCCCCTGCCCGGCTCGGCTTTACCGTGACCCGCAAGGTGGGCAATGCCGTGGTGCGCAACCGCACGCGCCGGCGCCTCAAGGAAGCGGCGCGGCTGGTGCTCGCCGGGCAGCTGCTCGCCGGCGTCGATCTCGTGCTGATCGGCCGCGACGCCACGCGCGGGCGGCCGTTCGATGCCCTGATGGACGATGTGCGCCGCGCCCTGACCAAGGCCGGGGTCGGCCATGGCTGAGGGTTTCAAGCCGGTTGCCGCCGTACTCGCCGGCGGCGTGCGGCTGTATCAGCTGACCTTGCGCCCGGTCATCGGCGCGAATTGCCGCTTCGAGCCGAGTTGCAGCCATTACGCCATCGGCGCCCTGCGCGCCCATGGCGCGCTGCGCGGCAGCGGCCTCGCGGCGGCGCGCATCCTGCGCTGCAATCCCTGGAACGAGGGCGGCTTCGACCCCGTGCCGCCGCCCACGCCCCAATCGCACCCCACCCCCAAACGCCGGACGGCTCATTGATGGACCAGAAACGCCTGATCCTGGCGATCGCGATTTCGGTGGCGATCC
>JAGXAV010000666.1 GCA_018971455.1 Rhodospirillales bacterium | reverse complement strand
TCGACGGTGTCGCGCTCGATCTCGCCGGCCCGGCCTTCGGCGCCGGCTTCTACGCGCCCGAGCGGCACGAGGAGCTGGCCTGGCGCTGGAGCGACGGCGCGGGCGAGCTTGCCCTGCCGGCCGGCGGCGTGCTGGAACTCGCCCTGCGGCCGGGCTGGCTCCGCTACTGGGAGCGCGCGCCGGCGATGGCGGCGGCCGGATAACAACCCCGCGCCGCCACAATCTCAATTTCTTGACATCCCCTTGACCCGCGCCACGGCCTGATAGGGCCGGGCGGCGCGCAGGGCGCGTGCCGGTACGGCTCCCGAGGAGCCTGGCGCGACGAGGACGACGGGATGGCGGCTGTCATCAGCTTCACGGTGCCGAATCAACCGGCGGCCTACCCGATGGGCGGGACGGTCTCGCCCTTCGCCGGCTATAATTTCGCCGTCCTGCAGGACGGCACCATCACCATCGTCGCCTCGGGCGGGATTGCCGGCGTCGCCTGGCTCGGCTTTTCCGGCGCCCCGGTCGGCTTCACCGTGCTGGCCGGCGCGAATGGCGAGCTCACGCTCAGCGGCCAGGCCTCGGCCATCGTGGGCGCCCTCCAGCAGGGCGCCATCACCCTGACCGGCGGCCTCGCCCCGAATTTCTACGGCTTCTCCGTGCCGAGCGCCTGGATCCAGACCAATTTCACCGAGACGCCGGCGGTGTTCTCCAACAGCGTCGCCACCTTCACCGATCCCGGGCTGCTGTCGAGTTCGCTCGATTTCTTCCAGTTCGGCCAGCAGGTCGATCTCCAGCCCGGGAACTGGCAGCTCACCTTCTCCTACGCGCTGACGGACGGTGCCTCCCACGGCACGTACGGCCTGCCCTATCTGAGCATCGGCTGGTTCAAGGACAGCGTCGGCAACAACGTCGACACCAACGCCCAGCTGCCGCAATTCATGGTGACCTCGCTGAGCAGCGGCACCGCGCAGCTGACCTTCACCCTGACCAGCGAGGTGAAGGATTTCCTCACCTTCGAGGGTGGCAACGCGAACGTCACCATCGGCTCGCCGCTGCTCGGCGTGCTGCCGCCGGTGAGCCTGTCGATCTCCGGCCCCGGCACTTTCGTCTCCGGCACCACCGCCACCACCACCACCACCATCAGTGACACCGGCACGCCGGCCTGCTTCGCCGCCGGCACGCGCATCCAGACCGCTGGCGGCGACGTGGCCGTGGAGGCGCTGCGCGCGGGCGACCTGGTGGCAACGGTGCTCGGCGGGCTGCGGCCCGTCATCTGGGTCGGCCATACGCGCATCGATCTCGACCGCCATCCGCGCGCCGAGGAGCTCGCCCCCATCCGCGTCGCCGCCGACGCCTTCGGGCCGGGCCGCCCGCGCCGCGACCTGCTGCTCTCGCCGGACCACGCGCTGCATGTCGATGGCGCGCTGATCCCGGTGCATCTGCTGGTCAACGGCGCCACCATCGCCCGGGAGCCGGCGCGCGGGCGCGTCACCTACTTCCATGTCGAGCTGGAGAGCCACGACATCCTGCTTGCCGAGGGGCTGGCCGCGGAGAGCTATCTCGATACCGGCAACCGCGCCTCCTTCGCCAATGGCGGGCCGATGCGCACGCTGCACGCCGATCCGTCGCCCGGTGCGGTGGCCCTCGCGGTGTGGGCGGCGGCCGGCTGCGC
>JAGXAV010000665.1 GCA_018971455.1 Rhodospirillales bacterium | reverse complement strand
ATGCGGCCGCGCGCGGGCGCGCGCCGCTCGCCCGCCTGGTCGCGGGCGTGGCGATCGGCTGCCCGCCCGAGATCATGGGCATCGGCCCGGTGCCGGCCATCCGCGCGCTGCTCGCGCGCACCGGCCTCGGGCTCGCCGATATCGACCGCTTCGAGATCAACGAGGCCTTCGGCGCCCAGGTGATGGCCTGCGCGCGCGAACTCGGCCTCGACGAGGACCGGCTCAACGTCAATGGCGGGGCGATCGCGATCGGCCATCCGCTGGGCGCGACCGGCGTGCGGCTGGCGGTGACGCTGGCGCGCGAGCTGCGGCGGGCGGGGCTGCGGCGTGGCATCGCCTCGGCCTGCATCGGCGGCGGCCAGGGCATCGCCCTGCTTATCGAAAACACGCAGATTGGAGCCTGAAAGATGGAATTGCACGGCATTGCGGCCCTGGTGACGGGCGGGGCGTCGGGTCTCGGCGCGGCCACGGCGACGGCGCTCGCCCAGGCGGGCGCCAAGGTGGCGGTGATCGACCTCAACATGGCCGCCGCGCAGGCCATGGCCGCTCGCATCGGCGGCCTCGCCCTGGCCTGCGACGTGGCCGATTCCGATGCCGCCGAGCAGGCGGTGGCGCGGGCGGCCGCCGCCCACGGGCCCGCGCGGGTGCTGGTGAACTGCGCCGGCGTGGGCACCGCGGGGCGCATCGTCGGGCGCGACGGGCCGCTGCCGCTGGAGGCGTATGAGAAGGTGGTCCGGGTCAATCTCATCGGCACCTTCAACATGCTGCGCCTGGCGGCGCACGCGATGAGCACGCTCGAGGCGCTGGAGGATGGCGAGCGCGGCGTCATCATCAACACCGCCTCGGTCGCCGCCTATGAGGGGCAGATCGGCCAGGCGGCCTATGCCTCGTCGAAGGCCGCGGTGGTGGGGCTGACGCTGCCGGCGGCGCGGGAGTTCGCCCGCTTTGGCGTGCGGGTGATGACCATCGCGCCGGGATTGTTCGAGACGCCGATGATGGCCGGGGTGCCGGAGGAGGCGCAGCGCAGCCTGGGCGCCAGCGTGCCGTTTCCGCCGCGCCTCGGCACCCCGGCCGAATACGCGGCCCTGGCCATGCATATCCTGGCCAACCGCATGCTGAACGGCGAGACCATCCGCCTCGACGGCGCGCTGCGCATGGCGCCGCGATGAGCCTCGTGCATCTCCGCCCGGTGACCATCGAGTGGGGCGATTGCGACGCCGCTGGCATCGTTTTCTATCCGCGCTATTTCGCCATGTTCGACTGGTCGACGGCCAGCCTGTTCTCGCACGCGCTGGGCATGCGCAAGCCGGACTGGATCCGCCATTACGGCATCGTCGGCATTCCTATGGTCGATACGCGCGGCCGGTTCATCGCTCCGAGCAGCTTCGGCGACGAGGTGGTGATCGAGAGCCGGGTGGCGAAATTCGGCCGCAGCAGCTTCGACATCTACCACCGTCTGCTCAAGCCCGATGGCGCGGGGGGCGAGGTGCTGGGGGCCGAGTGCTGGGAGACGCGCGTCTGGGTCGGCCGGCACCCCGATGATCCGGCGCGGATGAAGGGCATGGCCATCCCGCCCGAGGTGATGGCGCGGCTTGGCTAGGCGCTACGGATCGAAGGCAGGGTCGGTCAGCCGGTGCAGCAGGCCGAGCAGCTGCGCCTT
>JAGXAV010000063.1 GCA_018971455.1 Rhodospirillales bacterium | reverse complement strand
CTTCATGCCGACCAGCAGATGCACCGGCCGGTCGCGCCATCCGGCAAGATGCTCGGCGAGCACCACGCCCGCGCCCGGATTATGCCCGCCATCGAGCCACAGCTCCCAGCCGGACGGCAGCTTGGCGGCCAACCGGCCCGACAGGCGCTGCATCCGCGCGGGCCATTGCGCCGTCGCCACGCCGCGGGCCAGGGCGGCATCGCTCGCCCCGAGGGCGGCCGCGCGCATCGTCGCCACCGCAATAGCCGCATTGTCGAACTGGTGCGGACCGAGCAGCGCCGGCGCCGGCAGATCGAGCGCGCCCGCCGCATCCCGGTAGCGGAACCCGCCGCCCTGCCGCGCGATGTCCCAGTCCCGCCCGCGCGCCAGCAACGGCGCCCCGCGCGCGGCGGCCATGGCGGCAAACACCGCCAGCACCTCGGCCGGCTGCGCCCCGGTCACCACCGGGGCCCCCGGCTTCATGATCCCCGCCTTCTCGGCCGCGACCTTCTCCAGCGTGTCGCCGAGGAACTCGCGGTGATCCATCGAGATCGAGGTGATGGCGCAGGCCGCCGGCCGGGCGATCACGTTGGTGGCATCGGCGCGCCCGCCCAGCCCGACCTCGAGCACGCACAGATCGGCGGGCACGCGCGCGAACAGCAGGAAGGCGCTGGCCATCAGCACCTCGAAGACGGTGATCGGCGCGCCGGCATTGACGCGCTCCACCTCCTCGAGCGTCGCCTCCAGCTCGGCATCCGAAATCAGCTCTCCGGCCAGGCGGATGCGCTCGTTGAAGCGCACCAGATGCGGGCTGGTATAGACGTGCACGCGCCAGCCCGCCGCCTCGCCCATGGCGCGCAGGAAGGCGCAGGTGCTGCCCTTGCCATTGGTGCCCGCCACGTGCAGCACCGGCGGCAGGTGCCGCTCGGGATTGCCGAGCGCCGCCAGCAGGCGCTCGAGCCGCCCCAGGCTGAGATCGATCAGCCGCGGATAAAGCCCGTGCAGCCGATCGATGATCGCCTCGGCGCGGCTCACGCGGCCTCCGTTTCCTTCACCCGCAACAGGCCGATCAGCCGGCCCAGCGTCGCGTTCATCTCGCCGCGCCGGACCACCATGTCCAGAATGCCGTGCGCCAGCAGATACTCGGCGCGCTGGAAGCCCTCGGGCAGCTTCTCGCGCACCGTCTGCTCGATCACCCGCGCCCCGGCAAAGCCGATCTCGGCCCCGGGCTCCGCGATCTGGATGTCGCCCAGCATGGTGAAGCTCGCCGTCACCCCGCCGGTCGTCGGGTCGGTCAGCACGGTGACGAAGGGCAGGCCCGCCTCCTTCACCAGCCGGCTCGCGATCACCGTGCGCGGCATCTGCATCAGGCTGATCGCACCCTCCTGCATGCGCGCGCCGCCCGAGGCGGTGAACACCACCAGCGGCGCATCCTGCAGCACCGCCAGCCGTGCCGCGGCGACGATGCCCTCGCCCACCGCGGCACCCATCGAACCGCCGATGAACTCGAAGGCCATCACCGCCACCACCGCCCGCCGCCCCCCGATCGCGCCATGCGCGACCAGCACGGCATCATCGAGCTGGGTCTTCTCGCGGGCCTCGCGCAGCCGGTCCGGGTAGCGCTTGGAATCGCGGAACCGCAACGGATCGGCCGGCGCCTTCGGCAGCTCGATGCGCGTGAACACCCCGCCATCGAACGTCCAGGCCAGACGCTGCTGGGCGGTCACCCGCATGTGGTGGCCGCAATGCGTGCACACCCGCAGCGCCTTCTCGAGCTCGGTATGGAACATCATCTGCTGGCAGGCGGGGCACTGAACCCAGAGGTTCTCCGGAACTTCCCGCCGCCCCAGCAGGGTCCGAATCTTGGGTCGAACAAACTCGGTCAGCCAGCTCATGGCGGCGCTCCATCCGTGGAGGGAAGGCGGGGCGAGGGCTCCGCCCCCGGCCCGCAAAGGGGCGGCAACCCCTTCAATCCCGTGACTTTAGGGCCCGGGGGCAGCGCCCCCGGCTTCTCTTAGCCCCCGCGCACCGCCGCCGCCAGGGTGCGAACCTGGTCGAGCACGGCGCGCACGGTGCCGGCGGTGGCGTGGCGATCGGCATCGAGGCTCGCGGCGAGGGTGTCGATGAGGGCCGAGGCGACGACCGCCGCATCGGCGTGCCGGGTGGCCAGCGCCGCCTGCGCGGGGCTGCGCACGCCGAACCCGACGGCCACCGGCAGGTCGGTGACGGCGCGAATGCGCGGAATGGCGCGGGCCAGCTCGTCGCCGCTGGCGGTGCGCGTTCCGGTGATGCCGGTGATCGAGACGTAATAGACAAAGCCCGAACTGCCGGCGAGCACGTGCGGCAGCCGGGCGTCATCCGTCGTCGGCGCCACCAGGCGGATGATATCGAGCTGGTTCCTCGCCGCATCCGCCGCGATCAGGTCGGCCTCCTCGGTGGGCAGATCGACGATGATCAGCCCGTCCACCCCGGCGGCGGCGGCATCGGTGCAGAAGCGCGGCGGGCCATAGGCCAGGATGGGGTTCAGGTAGCCCATCAGGATGATCGGCGTGGCGTCATCCTCGCGCCGGAACTCGCGCACCATGGCCAGAGTGTGGGCCATGCTGGCGCCGGCATCGAGCGCGCGGCGCCCGGCCAGCTGGATGGTCGGGCCGTCGGCCATCGGGTCGGTGAAGGGGCAGCCGATCTCGATCAGGTCGGCGCCGGCCTCCGGCATCCCGCGCAGGATCGCCATGGAGGTCGCGCCATCGGGGTCCCAGGCTTCCAGGAACGGGATCAGCGCGCCGCGCTTCTCGGACCTGATCTGCGCGAAGCGCGCGGCGATGCGGCTCACAGCTTCACCCCCAGCGCGTCGGCAACCGTGAAGATGTCCTTGTCGCCCCGCCCGCACAGATTCATCAGGATGATCGTCTGCGGGCTCAGCGCAGGCGCGATCTTGGCGACATGGGCGATCGCGTGGGCCGGCTCAAGGGCCGGGATGATGCCCTCGGTGCGGGTGCAGAGCTGGAAGGCGGCCAGCGCCTCGTCATCCGTGGCGGCGACGTATTCGACGCGGCCGATATCGTGCAGCCAGGAATGTTCGGGCCCGATGCCGGGGTAGTCGAGCCCGGCCGAGATGCTGTGCGCCTCCTGGATCTGCCCGTCCTCGTCCTGCAGCAGATAGGTGCGGTTGCCGTGCAGCACCCCCGGCCGCCCGCGCAAGAGGCTCGCCGCATGCTGCCGGGTGTCCAGCCCATGCCCCGCCGCCTCGACGCCGATCAGCCGCACGGACGGGTCGTCGAGGAACGGATGGAACAACCCCATGGCGTTCGAGCCGCCGCCGATGCAGGCGACCGCGATGTCGGGCAGCCGGCCCTCGGCCTCGTGCATCTGCGCCTTGGCCTCGTCGCCGATGACGCTCTGGAAGTCGCGCACCATGCGCGGATAGGGGTGCGGCCCGGCCACGGTGCCGATGATGTAGAAGGTGTCCGACACATTGGCGACCCAGTCGCGCAGCGCCTCGTTCATCGCGTCCTTCAGCGTGCCGGCGCCGGAGGTGACCGGCTTCACCTCGGCCCCGAGCAGCTTCATGCGGAACACGTTCGGCGCCTGGCGGGCGACGTCGGTGGCGCCCATGTAGACCGTGCAGGGCAGGCCGAATAGCGCGCAGACCGTCGCCGTCGCCACGCCGTGCTGGCCGGCGCCGGTCTCGGCGATGATGCGCGTCTTGCCCATGCGCCGGGCCAGCAGGATCTGCCCCATGCAGGAATTGATCTTGTGCGCGCCGGTGTGGTTCAGCTCGTCGCGCTTGAAATAGACCTTGGCGCCGCCGAGCGCCTTGGTCAGCCGCTCGGCGAACCACAGCGGGCTGGGCCGGCCGATATAGTTCTTGAGGTAGGCATCCAGCTCGGGCTGGAAGGCGGGGTCGGCGCGGGCCGCGTCGTAGGCCTTCTCGACCTCCAGCACCAGCGGCATCAGCGTCTCAGCGACGAAACGGCCGCCGAACTCGCCGAACCGGCCGCGCCCATCGGGGCCGTTGCGCAGGGAATTGGCGCCGGCGGGCGGCGAGGATTGGATCACGGCGGTCTGCTCCGTTGGGGCGCGAGGCGGGCGTCATAGCGCAGCCCGCCGGTCCGGGCAAAAACACCCTCGCCGGCTGGCGCGCCGGCCGGGGCGCCAGCTGGCCGGCCGATCAGGCGGCGGCAAGCCCCCGGGCGACGCCCCGCACCGCCACGTCCACATGCTCGGCGAACGGGGCGAAATTCTGCTCGAAGCGCGCGCGCAGCGCGGCGGCGGCGGCGTCATAGGCGGCCGGGTCCGCCCAGGCGGCGCGCGGGTCGAGCACCGTGGCCGGAATGCCGGGGACGGCTGCGGGAATGCGCAGGCCGAAATGCGGCTCGGTGCGGAACTCGCCCGCGGCGAGCGTGCCGTCGAGGGCGGCGCGCAGCAGGGCCCGGGTATGGGCGATCGCCATGCGCGTGCCGGTGCCGAACGCGCCGCCGCTCCAGCCGGTGTTGACGAGCCAGCAATCCGCGCCGCTGGCGGCGATGCGGGCAGCCAGCATGCGGCCGTAGATTTCCGGGCGGCGCGGCAGGAACGGGGCACCGAAACAGGCGCTGAACGTCGCCTGCGGCTCCGCCCCCAGCCCCTTTTCGGTGCCGGCGACGCGGGCGGTGTAGCCGGAGAGGAAATGGTACATCGCCTGCGCCGGGCTGAGCCGCGAGATCGGCGGCAGAACGCCGAAGGCATCGGCGGTGAGCATGACCACGTTGCGCGGCTGGCCGGCCCGCCCGCCGGGCTGGGCGCCGGCGATGAAGTCGAGCGGGTAGCAGCTGCGGGTGTTCTCGGTCAGCCTGCGATCGGCGAGGTCGAGCCGGCCGCGGCCATCGGCGACGACATTCTCGAGCACGGCGCCGAAGCGGTGCGTCGCCGCCCAGATGCGCGGCTCGGCCTGGCGGTCGAGATCGATCACCTTCGCGTAGCAGCCGCCCTCGAAATTGAACACGCCGCCATCGCCCCAGCCATGCTCGTCATCGCCGATCAGCGCGCGCCCCGGATCGGCCGAGAGCGTCGTCTTGCCGGTGCCGGAGAGCCCGAAGAACAGCGCCACGTCGCCCTGCGGGCCAACATTGGCGCTGCAATGCATGGGCAGCACGTCGCGCGCAGGCAGCTTCCAGTTCATCACCGTGAAGATCGATTTCTTGATCTCGCCCGCATATTCCGTGCCGGCGATGACGATGCGCCGCTGCGCGAAGGACAGCGCCACGGCGGTGCTGGTGCGCACGCCGTCGATCGCCGGATCGGCCTGGAAGTGCGGCGCGTGCAGGATGACGTAGTCCGGCACAAAACCGGCAAGCTCCGTCTCGGCCGGACGGATGAACATGTTGCGCGCGAACAGCGCCGCCCACGCATGCGTGGTCAGCAGGCGGATGCGCACGCGATGGGCGGGGTCGGCGCCGGCATAGAGGTCCTGGGTGAACAGGTCGCGCCCCTGCAGATAGGCCTCCACGCGGCCCTTGAGGGTGGCGAATTTCTCCGGCGCCAGCCTGCGGTTGACCGCACCCCAGGCGATCTCGGCGCTGGTCTCCGGCTCATCGACGACGAATTTGTCCTGCACCGAGCGCCCGGTATGGATCCCGGTACGCACCATCAGCGCCCCGTCCTCGGACAAGCTGCCCTCGCCGCGCCGCAGCGCCTCGCTGACCAGGGCGGCGGCGGTGAGATTGGCGAGCGGATCGGCGGCAAGCTTCATGTCGGGCGTATCTCCTGGGCGTTGCGGCCGCTCATACCGGCCCGCCCCGCCGAGGTCGAGTCACATCAAGTCCATGATATCGCAATCATTTTTCGGTCGCCGCCGCCCGCGCCGCGCCCGCCAGGCGCACCAGCTCGGCCCGCACCCCCATGGCATCGGCGACCGGACCCGCCCAGTCGATCCGCCGCACCGTCTCCCCGCATGCGAGGTCGCAGCCATCGACGTCGCAGGCCACCATGCGCCACGCCCCCCCAACCCCCGCGATCGCCGCCAGGGCGTCGGCGTGGTCGGCGTTGCAATGCGCGAGAATGCCCTCCTCGGCGGCGGCGACGGCAGCGACCGCCGCGGCATTCGGCAGCAGGGAAGCCTGGCGCAGCCGGGTGGCGCGGGCGAAACCGCCGACCAGCAGGCCGGCCAGCGGGCGCATGCGCCACAGGCTGAAATCGGCGAAATCGGCGTAGAGGGCGGCGTAGGGATGGCGCGCCAGCCAGCGCGCCTTCAGCGCCGCGTCAGGCGCCGGCTCGGCCAGCCCGGTGACGGTCAGGCGGGCCGCCGTCTGCGGATTGGCGCCCTCCGGCGGCCCGCTGACCAGCAGCGCGCAGCGCGGCTCGGCCTGCAACTGGCGGGTATGCTCGGACAGCGAGGACAGCAGCAGCAGCACCGAGAGATCGGGCGCGGTCGCCGGCGTCACCAGGGCCACGAAGGGCTGGCCGCCGCTCGCGGTCGCCAGGCTGCCCATGCGCGCGCCACGCAGCAGCAGCCGGGCCTGCCAGCCAGCCGCCCTCGCCGCGGAGTCCGCCGCCTCGTTTGCCACATTCCGTTCCATCGCCCTGCCTTATTTTGCTGCATACTCGCCCCCGCAGCACGAGGACGCTCCGATGAAGCAGACCATCGCCCTGGTCGATGACGACCGCAACATCCTGACCAGCGTGTCGATGACCCTGGAGCAGGAGGGCTACCAGGTGCGCACCTACACCGACGGCGAGAGCGCCCTACAGGGCATCATCGCCCGCCCGGTCGATCTCGCCGTGCTCGACGTCAAGATGCCGCGCATGGACGGGATGGAGCTGCTCCAGCGCCTGCGCGCGCGCACCTCGCTGCCGGTGATCTTCCTCACCAGCAAGGACGAGGAGGTGGACGAGGTGATGGGCCTGCGCCTGGGAGCGGATGACTACATCACCAAGCCGTTCAGCCAGCGCCTTCTGCTCGAGCGCATCCGCGCCCTGCTGCGGCGCAACGAGACGAGCCGCGCCGAGGGCTCGGGTGCCCCTCCTGGCGGGGTGATGGCGCGCGGCGAGCTGGTGCTCGACGACACCAAGCACCAATGCCTGTGGAAAGGCAGCGACATCCAGCTGACGGTCACCGAGTTTCTGCTGGTCAAGGCGCTGGCGACGCGCCCGGGCATGGTGAAATCGCGCGACCAGCTGATCGACGCCGCCTACGGCGAGAACATCTACGTCGATGACCGCACCATCGACAGCCACATCAAGCGGGTGCGCAAGAAGTTCCGCGCCATCGACGACGAGTTCAACGCCATCGAGACCCTGTATGGCATCGGCTACCGCTACAAGGAGGAAGCCACGGCCTGACCATGCCTGACAGCGGCATCCTTCCCCTCAGCCTGCGCCCGCCGGCGGCCCCGCCGCCGCGCCCGCACCGCGTCTCGCCGCTGCTCGCCCGCATCCTGCTCGTCAACGCGCTGCCGCTGGTGCTGCTCGTCGTCACCCTGCTCTATCTGGACCAGTACCAGAACGGCCTGCTCAGCGCGGAGGTGACGACGCTGCGCGAGGAGGCGCGCATCGATGCCGGCGCACTCAGCGAATCCGCGGTGCGCGAGGACGGCGCCGGCACGCCGCACCTCGCCCCGGACCTCGCCCGCCCGCTGCTGCGCCGTCTCACCGAACCGACGCCCAACGCCCAGGCCCGGCTCTACGCGCCGGACGGGCAGATCATCGCCGACAGCCGGGTGCGCGAGGGACCGGGCGGCGCCGTGGTCAACGAGCCGCTGCCGCCGCCGATCGATCGCGGCCTGCTGGTCGGCACCATCGGCCATATCTACGACCAGGTGCTGGCGCTGCTGCCGCACACCAGCCAGGGCCCGCTGCTCGACACCGGCCCCTCGGCCGCCGGGCCCGACTGGCAGCCCGACGTGCGCGAGGAGCTGCGCCTGACCGGCGCCAACCAGGGAAGGGAAATGCCGCCCTACATCCGCCGCACCAAGGACAACCGCCTGCTGGTGACGGTGGCCGAACCGGTGCTGCGCGGCGCCACGTCGCTCGGCATCGTGCTGCTGACGCGCGAGGCGCGCGAGGTCGATGACAGCCTGCTCGCCGTGCGCCTGTCGATCCTCGCACTCTTCTCCCTGGCGCTGGCGCTGACCGTGGCGCTGTCCTGGTACATGGCGCGCACCATCGCCGGCCCCATCCTGCGCCTCGCCGGGGCGGCGGCCGGCATGCGCGAGGGCGCCGGGCGCGCCGGCGACATGCCCGAGGGCCTGCTCGCCCGCCGCGACGAGATCGGCCAGCTCGCCCATGCGCTGGCGGGATCGGCGCGCGCGCTGTGGGCGCGGATGGACGCCATCGAACGTTTCGCCGCCGACGTCGCCCACGAGATCAAGAACCCGCTCTCCTCGATCAGCAGCGCCATCGAAACGCTGCGCCGCATCGACGATCCGCAGAAGCAGCGCCGCCTGCTCGCCATCATCGCCGAGGATGTCGGCCGGCTCGACCGGCTGATCAGCGACATCAGCGACGCCTCGCGCGTCGATGCCGAGCTCTCCCGCGCCGCCGTCGAGCCGGTCGACGTGCCGCCGATCCTGCACACGCTGGCCGAACTGAACGAGGCGACCCGCGCGGCGGACGGCGTGCGCATCGCCG
>JAGXAV010000664.1 GCA_018971455.1 Rhodospirillales bacterium | reverse complement strand
ACGCGCCGCCGCCGTGCGGGCCTGGATCGGCGCGGCACCCGGGGCCGCGCTGCATCTCGCGCCGAGCGCGATCATCGATCAGGCGGGCAGAACCCTGGGCCTGTGGCGCTGCCCGTTGCCGGCCAACCGCGAAATCCCCTCCGCCATGGTGACGGAGCGGCTGCTGGTGCAGAACTTCGTCGCGGCGCCGGCGCCGGTGTTCCGCAAAGATGCATGGCTCGCCTGCGGCGGATTGGACCCCGATCTCTGGTACACGGCCGATTGGGATATCTGGCTGAAGCTCACGGCGATCGGCCCGGTTCGCCATCACGATGCCGTCACCACGGCATTTCGCATCCATGGCGGCTCCCTGACCATGTCCGGCAGCCGCGAGCGTGATGATTTCGCAGGCCAGATGCGCATCGTGCTGGAGCGGCATCTGCCCGGACTTGGCGATCGTTCCGGGATCGTCGGGCGCACCGGCCGGGCCTCGATCGCGGTCAATGCCGCCCTCGCCGCCGCCGCCGGCGGGCATTTCGGCGCCCTCATGCATGCCGCCTGCGCGCTGCTGCGGCTCGGGCCCGCGGGCATGCATCGCTACCTGCGTGATTCGCGGATCGTCGATCGGGTGACGCCGCGGCTGCGCGCCTGGCTGGCGGGCGGGCTCTGACCATGGGCGCAGGCCAGGCCAACGCCATTGGCGGAGGGGCGGCACTGGCGGGCGGCCCGCCCCACGCGGTGCTGCCATGATATCGCGCCATGCCGCCGGGCGGGCCGTGCGCTACACCGCCATCGGCGCGATCTGTGCCCTGACGCACAATGCGGTGATGATCCTGGGTGACCGGGCGGGCATCAACTACATGGCGATGCTGTTCGTGTCATTCGCCCTGGTGACGCCGCTCGGCTACATGCTGCACGCCCGCTTCACCTTCCGCGAGGCCTATGCCGTCCGCGATTTCGTGCGGTTCGCCTCCGGGGTCGCGGTCGGGTTCCCGATTTCCTTTGCCCTAATGGCGATGTTCTGCAGCGGCGCCGGCCTGCCGGTGGCCGTGGCCACGCCGATCGTGACGGTCATCCTCTACGTGTGGAACTACGCCTCCGCCCACCGCGCCATTCTCCGCCGCTGGCAGTTCCACTGAACGGCGCGGGCGGTTGGCCTACTTCGCCCGCGGGTCGAGCGCATCGCGCAGCCCGTCGCCGACCAGGTTGAAGCTCAGCACGACGAGAAAGATCGCAACACCCGGGAAGATGGCCAGCCACGGCGCCTGATCGAGGAAGCGCTGGGCGGAGTTCAGCATGCTGCCCCAGGAGGGTGCGGGGGGTTGCTGGCCGAGGCCGAGGAAGGACAGGCTGGCCTCGGCGATGATGGCCGTGGCGATCGCGAGCGTGGCCTGCACCAGCACCGGCGGCACGATGTTGGGCAGCACGTGGCGCACGGCCACGCGCCAGGGCGGGTTGCCGAGGGCTCTTGCGGCCTCGACATATTCATTCGTGCTGGCATCCATCGCCGCACCGCGGGCGACGCGCATGAAGACCGGGGCGGCGGTGACGCCGATGGCGATCATCGCGTTCTGCAGGCTGGGGCCGAGGAAGGCCGCCAGCGCGATCGCCAGGATCAGGAACGGCACCGCCAGCATGGCATCGACGATGCGGCCGAGCACGCCGTCGGTGACGCCGCCGGCGA
>JAGXAV010000663.1 GCA_018971455.1 Rhodospirillales bacterium | reverse complement strand
GCAATGGCGCGACGCTCGATGTCGCCAACAACATGCCGGGTTCGCAGTCGGTCATCTTCGGCGACGGCGCCGGCATGCTCAAGATCGAGGCCGGCAAGGCCGGGAAGTTCGGCGCGCATATCCTCGGCCTGCAGACCGCCGACACCATCGAGCTGGTCGGGCTGAACGGCACCGGCGACACCTTCTCCTATGGCACCAGCACGACCTATGGCCATGACGTGCTGGTCATCCAGAGCGGCGCCACGGTGGTCGCGGCGTTGCGCATCGCCGGCGACTGGCTGGACAGCAGCGGCACCATTGGCGGCGCCAGCACCGGCAATTTCAACGTGACGGCCAGCGGCACCAATACCTTCATCGTGCTGCAATCGGCGACCAGCGGCGCCGTCACCGTCACGCCGACCATTGCCGACTGGGCGGGCTTCACCGTCTCGGGCGGCACGGTGGATTGGGGCGCCTCGGGCCAATGGACGGGCGGCAGCGGCGCGGGCGGACTGCCGGGCGCCAACCAGGCCGTCGACATCGCGATGAGCGCGACCGAGATCTCCAATTTCCAGACCCATGGCCTGGCCAAATACACGCTGACGATCAACAGCGCCGAGAGCGCCGGCAGCGTGATCTTCGCCGACCCGGCGGCGACGCTGGTGATCAACAACACCCTGTCCCTCGCGGCCCCCGCGGGCGGGCATGGCGGCGCCTTCTTCTCCGAGCAGGGCCGGGTGCACATCACCGGCGCCGGCACGGTCAGCGCCACCAGCTTCTTGGCCCTCTCGCCGAACGGGCTGACCATCGATCCGGGCGGCTCGATCGGCGTGAGCGGCGCCGTGCCCTATACGACCGGCTACGGCCTCGCCGGCCTCACCCTCAACCAGGGCGTGACCATCACCGACGGCACGATCAGCTCCGGCGGCGCCATCGCCGTCGGCGCCAACGACCTCGCCTACGCGTTCGTCCAGAGCAGCACCACCAGCGTCACCGGCACGTCGGTGACCGACACCTACGCCTCGATCGGCGGCTACAATTTCGTCAACACCAGCACCAACACGGCGAGCCTGACCATCACCGGGCCGAAGACCGTCTGGAACGACACCAACGCCGATGCCTCGACGCCCTATGCCGGCAGCATGCTGGTGGGCGGCGGCCTGCCCGCCCTGAGCTCCGCCACCTCCGGACCAGGCGTCAAGAGCGGCGGCGCGGGCGTGCTGACGGTGGACAATTCCGCGACGCTGAACGACGCCAACTTCGCCGTCCTCGGCGTTACCGCCGGCTCCTCGGGCTCGGCCACCGTGCAGAACGGCGCGCGCTGGAATATCGGCACGGCGGCCAGCACGCCGCCCAGCGGCGGGATCGTCTTCGGCACCTCCACCATCTCCGCCGGCCAGCTGCCGTGGCTCTCGGTCGGGCTCGGTGGCAGCGGCTCGCTGCAGATGATGGGCGGCAACGTGGCGCTCGGCGCCGGCGAGGCGAGCGGCACGTACAAGATGGCCGTCGGCGTGGACAGCGGGGCCAGCGGCTTCGTCAACATGACCTCGACCAGCACGCTCGATACCGGCGGCGGGCCGCTGGCGATCGGCGTGAGCGGCAGCGGCACGCTGGATGTGAGCGATTCGGCCGCGGTGAACGTGAACAATGGCGGCAGCGTCACCGGCATCAATGCGGGCCTCGTG
>JAGXAV010000062.1 GCA_018971455.1 Rhodospirillales bacterium | reverse complement strand
ACGGCGGTATTTCATACCTGAACGCATAGGTCTTATGGACACGTTGCGCGTTCCGCCGCGACGCGCCTCGGCGCATCTTCCCCCTCGACGGCAGCCCGGAGCCCCGAGCGGCGCGCCACACAGACCCCGCAAGCGCCGCAACCCGGCCGCTGCCACAGACATCAGGAGAATTTCGATGACCATCAAACTGCTCGCCACCGTCGCCGCCCTCGGCCTCGCCCTCGCCGCGCCCGCTTTCGCCGGGAACGAGCAGGTCGTCGCCCAGGGCCGCGAGGCGCCCGTCGCCCGCCAGCTCGCCGATGCCGGCGACGCCCATCTGAAGCTGGCCACCAACCCCGGCGACAGCCAGTACCGCCTCGCCACCAACCCCGGCGACAGCCGCCTCTCGGTCGCCGCGACCGAGCCCGGTGACGCGAGGCTGAACCTCGCCGCCAATGCCGGTGACGCCCACCTCAAGCTCGCTTCCACCGAGGCCGGGGATGCGCGCCTCCAGCTGGCCAGCAACGCCGGCGACGCTCACCTCAAGCTCGCCGCCACCGAGGCCGGCGACGCCCACGTCGCCACCGCCTGAGCCGACCCGGCGGCGCACCCCGCCGCCACCGCCTGACCGTGGCTCCTCCCCCTCCCCACGGAGCCACGACAGAAGAGCCGGCCCGTCCTCCCCGGGTCGGCTCTTCGCTTGTCCGGGCGCCTGATTGCGGAACGCCGCGCCGGCTGGGATACAGGGCCATGCTGCGCGGCATCCTCACCGTCGGCGGCTGGACCATGGCCAGCCGCATCCTGGGCTTCGTGCGCGACGTGCTGATCGCCGACCTGCTCGGCGCCGGGCCGGTGGCCGACGCCTTCTTCGTCGCCAACCGGCTGCCCAATCTGTTCCGCCGCCTGTTCGGCGAGGGCGCGTTCAACGCCGCCTTCGTGCCGGAATTCGCCGGCTCCCTCGCCGCCGAGGGCCCGGCCGTGGCACGGGGCTTCGCCGAGGAGGCCATGGCCCTGATGGCGGTCTGGCTCGCCGGGCTGGCCATCCTCGGCGAGCTCTTCATGCCGGCGGTCGTGCTGGTCCTGGCACCGGGCTTTCATGCCGACGCCGCCAAATTCGCCCTCGCGGTCACGCTCAGCCGGATCACCTTCCCCTACATGCCGCTGATCTGCCTGACGGCGCTGCTCTCCGGCGTGCTGAACGGGCTGGACCGCTTCGCCGCCGCCGCCGCCGCCCCCATCCTGTTCAACCTCACCACCATCGCGTTCCTCCTGGCACTGGCCGGGTTTCTGCCGACACCGGGCCACGCGCTCGCATGGGGCGTCACCGTCTCGGGCGTGCTCCAGCTCGGCCTACTCCTGCACGCGGTGCGCAAGGCGGGGATGGGGCTTGCGCTGCGCCGGCCGCGCCTGTCGCCGCGCATGCGGCTGCTGCTCGCGCGCATGGCGCCCGGGCTGTTCGGCGCCGGCGTCACCCAGCTCAATCTGACCGTCGATCTCATCATCGCGAGCCTGCTGCCTTCCGGCACCGTGTCGGTGCTCTATTACGCCGACCGGGTGAACCAGCTGCCGCTCGGCGTCATCGGGGCGGCGGTCGGCACCGCGCTGCTGCCGACGCTCTCGCGCGCCGTGCGGGGCGGCGAGACGGCGGCGGCCATGGCCGCGCAGAATCGCGGCATCGAATACGCGCTCAGCCTCACCCTTCCGGCGGCGATCGGGCTGCTCATGGTGGGCCATGCGGTGATCGCCGTGCTGTTCGGGCGCGGCGCCTTCGACCCCCGGGCGGCGCTGCGCGCCGGCCAGGCGCTGTCCGCCTATGCCGTGGGGCTGCCGGCCTTCGTGCTGGTCAAGGCCCTGGTGCCCGGGTTCTTCGCCCGCGGCGATACCGCGACCCCGGTCAAGATCGGCACCGCCACGGTGGCCTTGAACCTGGTGCTGAATTTCGCCTTCATGGTGCCGTTGCAGCATCTCGGCCCGCCGCTTGCCTCCGGCGTCGCCGCCTGGGCGAACGTCGCTTCCCTCACCCTGGTGCTGCGCCGGCGCGGGCATTTCGCCATCGATGCGCGTCTCGCCCGGGTGGTGCCGCGCATGCTCCTCGCCGCACTCGCCATGGCCGTCGCGCTGGGGGCCATCGATCGGCTGGTCTATGCGCCGCTGGCCGGGCAGGGGGTGCTGCGCTGGCTCGGGCTGGCTGCGCTGATCGGCGGCGGCATGCTGGTCTATGCCGCGGCCGGCCAGCTGCTCGGCGCCTTCGATGCGGCCGCCCTCCTGCGCCGCCGGCGCGGGGGTTGACCGGTGGGGCAGTTCCGCCGGACAACCCGCGCCTCACTCTCGGAACCGACGCCATGCAGCGCATATTTTCGGGCATCCAGCCCTCCGGCATCCCGCATCTCGGCAATTATCTCGGCGCCGTGCGGAACTGGGCGGCGCTGCAGCGCGACCATGAATGCATCTATTGCGTCGTCGATCTGCATGCCATCACCACCTGGCAGGACCCCAGGCTGCTGGCCAAGCAGACGCGCGAACTCGCCGCCTCGCTGATCGCCTGCGGCATCGACCCGCTCGCCCATATCCTGTTCAATCAATCCGCCGTGCACGCCCATGTGCGGCTCGCCTGGATCTGCAACTGCGTCGCCCGCATGGGCTGGCTGAACCGCATGACGCAGTTCAAGGACAAGGCCGGCAAGGACCGCGAGAACGTCTCGACCGGCCTGTTCGTCTATCCCAACCTGATGGCCGCCGACATCCTGACCTACCACGCGACCCGCGTGCCGGTGGGCGACGACCAGCGCCAGCACCTCGAACTGGCCAACGACATCGCGCAGAAATTCAACCATGATTACGGGAATTTCTTCCCGGCGATCGAACCCCTCATCATGGGCCCGGCCGCCCGCGTCATGAGCCTGCGCGACGGCACCAAGAAGATGTCCAAATCCGACGCCTCGGAGCAGAGCAGCATCAATTTGACGGACGATGCCGACACCATCGCCCTCAAGATCCGCCGCGCCAAGACCGACCCGCAGCCCTTGCCCGGCGACGTGGCCGGCCTCGAGGGGCGCCCGGAGGCGCGCAACCTGGTCGGCATCTTCGCCGCCCTCACCGACACCGATCACGCCGCCGTGCTGCGCGATCATGGCGGCCAGGGCTTCGGCGCCTTCAAGGAGGCGTTGACCGCCCTGCTGGTGGAGAAGCTCACCCCCATCGCCAGCGAGACGCGCCGCCTGCTCGACGATCCGGCGACGCTCGACACGCTGCTGCGCCAGGGCGCCCACCGCGCCGCCGCCATCGCCGAGCCGATCGTCAGCGAAGCCGAGCGGATGGTGGGGTTCCTCAAACTGTAGGGCGGCGGCCTATCCCGGCGTCGCCGGCGGCAGGAGCCCGCCGGTCACATGCGCATCCGGCTGGGGCGCTCCCGGCGCGATGTGCAGCGGCAGCACGCCGGCCCAGGCGGGCCAGGTGAGGTCTTCGGGATCATCGCCCGGCGGGCCGGAGCGCATCTTGGCCGCGGCTTCGCGGATCGGCATGGCGAGCACCGCGGTGGCCTTCAGCTCCTGCGCCGTCGGCGGGCGCAGCGTGTCCCAGCGGCCGGGGAAAAGCCGGTCCACGAAGCCCTTCAGCGCGGCGGTCTTCTCCTCGGTCGCCTCGACCAGGCGCGCGGTGCCGAAGCACATCACCGAGCGGTAATTCACCGAGTGGTGGAAGCCCGAGCGGGCCAGCACGTAGCCGTCGATCAGGGTTGCCGTGAGGCACACCTCGCCGCCGCCGGCATTGTTGCGAAGCATGCGGCTGGCGGCGCTGCCGTGCCAGTAGACGGTGTCGCCCTCGCGCCAATGCAGCGTCGGGATGACCACCGGGCGGCCGTCGATGACGTGGCCGACATGGCAATGGGTGGCGGCATCGAGCACGGCGTGGATGGTCGCGGCATCATAGGCGCCACGTTCGTGCAGGCGGCGAAGCCGGGCGAAGTCGGAGGGTGCGGTGGTGCTCATCGGCGCAGGATGGGCCGGAATTGGACCTAAGACAAAGGCCGATCAAGGCGGTTTCTGTCAGTCCAATTCACGGCAAGGCGCGATCTGATGAGCCCGGGTGGGACCATGCCCTAGGTTTCCAGGATGCCGTTCTGGCGCAGGAAGCCGAGCAGGGGGAGCATCGGCAGGCCGAGAATGGCGGCGTGTTCGCCGATGACCTGTTCGAAGAGCTGCATGCCGGGGCCCTCCAGCCGATAGGCGCCGACCGTGGCGGTGACGTGCCCCGCCTCGAGGGCCAGGTAATCGGCGAGAAACGCATCGGAGAAATTCCGCATGACCAGATCCGGCCGGGCGATGTGGTGCCAGAGGCGCTGATCGCCGCGCTGGCACAGCACGGCGGTGACGAGCGTGTGCCGCCGGCCGCGCAGCGCGCGCAACTGCGCGCCCGCCGCCTCGATGCTGGCCGGCTTGTCGAACCAGGCCCCCTCGCAGACCAGCAGCTGGTCGCAGCCGATGATCACGGCCTCGGGCCGCCGCCGCGCCAGGCGCTGGGCCTTGAGCTCGGCAAGCAGCAGCGCCGTCGCATCGGCGGTGGCATTGGCCGCCCGCGCCGCCTGCTTGATCGCGCCCTCATCGATGGCGGCGGGATGGGCCTCGAAGGCCACGCCCGCGGCCGCCAGCAGGGCCGCGCGGGCCGGCGAGGCGCTCGCCAGGATGAGCCGCGGCGCGGCTGCCTGCATGCTCACGGACCGGCCGGGTCCGCGACCTTGCGCTGGCGTTCGTGCCAGGCTTCCATCAGCTGCAGAACCGTCGCCGCCGTCTCCTCGATGGAGCGGCGGGTGACGTCGATCACCGGCCAGCCGCGCCGGTTGCACAGCCGCCGCGCCCAGAGCAGTTCGGCCTTGACCGATTCCAGATCGACGTAATCGCCGCTGTCCTGACGCGCCGCCGCCGCCGTGCCCGCCGCACCGATCATGCGCAGCCGGTGGCGGCGGATTTCGATCAGGGCCTCGGCATCGAGCGTGAGGCCGATCACCGGGCAGGACGGCGCTTCGAGGCCCGGCGCCTCGGCCAGACCCGGCACCAGGGGAATGTTCGCGGCCTTGATGCCGCGATTGGCCAGGTAGAAGGAGGTCGGCGTCTTCGAGCTGCGCGAGACGCCGACCATCACCACATCCGCCTCGGCAATGCCGGCCTGGGCCTGGCCGTCATCATGCGCCAGCACGTAATGCATGGCGTCGATGCGGCGGAAATAATCGGCATCGAGCACGTATTGCCGGCCGGGCCGGGCGGCCGCCTTCTCGCCGAACTGCTCCTGCAGCACCGCCAGCACCGGGTCGAGCACATGGACGACGCCCACGCCCAGGCGCTGGCAGGCGGTTTCCATTTCGCCGCGCAGCCCCGCCTCGATGAGGGTGGAGAGCACCGGCCCGGGTTCCGCCTCGATCCCCTCGATGACGCGGTGCAGCTGGAAGCGGGTGCGGATCAGGCTCCAGCGATGATAGACGATCGAGGCATGGTCGAACTGCGAGACCGTCGCGCGGGCGATGGAGTTGAGCGTCTCGCCGGTGGCGTCGGAGACCAGATGCAGGTTCATGCGGTTCGGCATGGCGGCAGGATAGCGGGGATAACTCGCCGTTGCAGCCCCGCGATGGGCCGGCCGACCGGGGAGCGGGGACAAACCGGCATTTTCTCCGACCGGTGGATCGAATGCCGCGCCCTCCCGATGCCTGGGGACAGGGTCAATTCCGCCCATGATGCCAGGCGCTTGGCGGGGCTTGCCGTTGTGGATAAATCGAGGATGGCGGCAATGGGTGCGGGTACCCCGTTATCCACAGGCCCTACCTTTGCCATCACCCATCTTTTAAGTCTTTTTTCTGTTAGGAAGCCTGCCGGGAATTGCGGAACGACACATGACGAAACGGATTTTACGGGTGCTGGCCGGCGAGGCGATCTGGCCGCCGCCGATCTGGCTGATGCGCCAGGCCGGGCGCTATCTGCCGGAATATCGCGCCCTGCGTGCGCAGGCCGGCGGGTTCCTGTCGCTGTGCCTGACGCCGGAGCTGGCGGCGGAGGTGACGTTGCAGCCGGTCCGCCGGTTCGGCATGGATGCCGCCATCCTGTTCAGCGATATCTTCGTGCTTTCCTGGGCGCTCGGCCAGGGCATCGAGTATCGCGACGGCGAGGGGCCGGTGCTGCCGCCGATCCGTGACGCGAAGGCGCTGGCAGGGCTCGATATCGGGCGCGTGGAGAAGGCCGTGGCTCCGGTGCTGGAGACCGTGCAGCGCGTGCGCGCCGCCGTCGGCGAGGCCGCGCTGATCGGCTTCGCGGGCAGCCCGTTCACCATGGCGTGCTACATGGTGCAGGGCACCGGCTCGAAGGATTTCGCCCATGCCCGGGCGATGGCCTATGGCAACCCCGATTTGTTCGACCGGCTGATCGATCTCGTCACCGAGGCGACGATCCTCTACCTCGCTGGCCAGATCGCCGCCGGGGCCGAGGCGGTGATGCTGTTCGACACCTGGGCCGGGTTGCTCTCGCCCAGCCAGTTCGCCCGCCATGTCACCGCGCCGACCAGGCGCATCGTTGCCGCCCTGCGGGCCGCGCATCCGGGCGTGCCGGTTATCGGCTTTCCGCGTCTGGCCGGCGTGTCGGTGGGTGCGTTCGCGCGCGCGAGCGGCGTGCAGGCGGTGGCGCTGGACACCAGCGCCGATCCGCGCGCGGCGGGCCTGCTGGTCGATCAGGGGGTGGTGCTGCAAGGCAATCTCGATCCGCTGGCCGTGGTCGCCGGCGGTGCCGCGCTGGAGGGTGAGACGCGAGCGGTGCTGGAGGGTTTCGCCGGCCGCGCCCACATCTTCAACCTCGGCCATGGCATCGTTCCGCAGACGCCGCCCGAGCATGTCGCGGCGCTGGTGGCCCAGGTCCGCGCGGCTTGACGGGGTGCTGCACTCCGCCATCTCTGGCGGCATGAGAATGTCGATCCCATGACGAAGCCCCGCATCGCGATCGTGCTGTTCAACCTCGGCGGGCCGGACCGGCCGGAGGCGGTGCGGCCGTTCCTGCTCAATCTTTTCCGGGATCCGGCGATCCTGCGCGTGCCCTTCTTCGTGCGGCCATTCCTCGCGCGATACATTGCCAGGGCCCGCACCGGGCCGGCCTCGGCGAATTACGCGCTGATGGGCGGGAAATCGCCCCTGCTCGAACTCACACAACGCCAGGCCCGCGCGCTGGAGGGGGCGTTCGACGAGGTCGAAGCGCGGTGCTTCATCGCCATGCGCTACTGGCATCCGTTCAGCGATGCCGCCGCGCGCGCGGTGCGTGACTGGGCGCCGGACGAGATCGTTCTCCTGCCGCTCTATCCGCAATATTCGACGACCACCACCGGAAGCTCGCTGACCGCGTGGCGCGAGGCGGCGGCCAGGTGCGGCCTGGTGGCGCCGGTGACATCGCTGTGCTGCTACCACGCCGACGGGGCGTTTGCCGCCGCCACCGCGGCCGGCATCCAGGCAGCCTACGACAAGGCCCGCGCCGGCCTCGATCCCGCGGTGAAGCTGCGCGTGCTGTTCTCCGCCCATGGCCTGCCGGAGACCATCGTCAAGCGCGGTGATCCCTATCGGTTCCAGATCGAGCAGAGCGTCGCGGCCGTGCGCCGGCGGCTCGAGATCGACGCGCTCGACGCGGTGATCTGCTACCAGTCGCGTGCCACGCCGCAGAAATGGATCGGCCCCTCCACCGATGACGAGGTGATGCGCGCCGGGCGCGACGGTGTTGCGGTGCTGGTGGTGCCGATCGCCTTCGTCTCCGAACATTCGGAAACCCTCGTCGAGCTCGACATCGAATACCGTGACCTGGCGGAGAAGCATGGCGTGAAGGGGTATTTCCGCGTTCCGGCGCAGAATGACGATCCGGGCTTCATCGCGGCCCTGGCCGATCTGGTGCGGCGGGCGCGCGGCTTCGGGCCGGGATTGTGCAGCTTCGCCGGTGCGGGTCTCTGCCCTGCCGAGCACACGGATTGCCCGCATCGCAGGGCCAGCCGATGACGCCGGAGCATCTGATGCGGAGCCGGTCCGGCCGGCTCGGTCTGGTCATCTTCGATTGCGACGGGGTGCTGGTGGACAGCGAGCCGGTAGCCAATCGTGTCGTGGCCGGGGCCCTGTCCGAACAGGGCTGGGCGATGACACCGCCCGAGGCGGACCGGCTCTTTCTCGGCATGACGCTGACCGACATGGTGCCGATGATCGAGGAACGGCTCGGCCGCCGCTTGCCGGCCGGCTGGAAGGACGGGCTGATGGCGGAGCTGATTGCCGCCCTGGGGCGGGAGGCCACGCCGATTCCGGGCGCGGTGGAGGCGCTGCATGCGCTGAGCGGGTGGGGCGTGCCGTGGCGCGTCGCGTCCAATTCCTCGCACGAGGAGATGCGCGCGAAATTCGCCCGCATCGGCGTGGCCGAGCTGGTGGCCGGGCGGGTGCACAGCCATCGCGACGTGGTGCGGGGCAAGCCGGCGCCCGATCTGTTCCTCGCCGCCGCGGCGCGCCAGGGTGTCGCGCCGGAAGGCTGCGTGGTGATCGAGGATTCGCGCCCCGGCGCGCGCGCCGCCGCGGCCGCCGGCATGGCCTGCCTCGCCTATGTGCCGGGTGGCGACGGGGCGGCCCTGCGCGCCG
>JAGXAV010000061.1 GCA_018971455.1 Rhodospirillales bacterium | reverse complement strand
CGGGGGAATGGTCAGCTCATGCGGATCGGCCACGCGGACCAGCTCGCGCCGCGCCGTTGCGCCATCGTGGGGAGGCGGGAGCCGAGGCACCATGGGCGGCATGGCCGTGTTCCTCTTACGTTCGCCTCGATGCTGCCAATCGGCATGACATAGGTCAAGAACATAATATGAACATGCACTCGCACCCCATACCCATCACCACACGCTTCACGCCATGCACCGCTGCCGGGCGCGGCGCCGAAGTTGGCCGCCGCCATCTGGCACCGGCTGGCGCGGCCCCTCGCCGATATGCGCTGGTCAACCCCGGATGCGCTGCGTATGTAAGATGGCCCATCAAGAGCGGCGAAGGATCATTTTGTTGCCGATGTCCTGCGATATCGAAGCCGGCGGCGATCCGCCATGCGCCCGGGCCGCGGGATGAACGGCCGGCCGGCCGGCTGGCGCGGCCGGCTGCGCCGCTACGCCAGGCTGCCGCTGCTCTCGCCGCGGCAATGGCTGCGCCGCGCGGTGTTCTGGCTCGGCGCGGTTGTGGTGGCGCTGATCGCCATCGGCTTCGCCTGGGCGGCCAACGAGGCGCTGGCGCTGTTCCTCCGGCTGCAGCACGCCTATCCGCTGGCGGTGTTCGTCGTCGCCCCGGCCGGGCTTGCGGTCTCGGTGCTGCTCACCCGCACCGTGTTTCCCGGCGCCCAGGGCAGCGGCATTCCGCAGACCATTGCCGCCCTGCACATGCACGATACTCATGCCATGGACCGCGTCCTCTCGCTCAAGGTGGCGTTCGGCAAGATCGCGCTCACGCTGCTGGGCCTCGCCTGCGGCGCCTCGATCGGCCGCGAGGGGCCGACGGTGCAGATCGGCGCCGCGGTCATGCACGCCTTCGGCCGGCTGCTGCGCCTGCCGCGCATCGACCTCCAGCGCAGCCTGGTGCTGGCCGGCGGGGCGGCGGGGGTCGCCGCGGCGTTCAACACGCCCCTTGCCGGCATCATCTTCGGCATTGAAGAGCTGAGCCACTCCTTCGAGGCCCGCACCTCCGGCGTGGTCATCGGCGCGGTCAGCCTGGCCGGGATCACCACCCTGGCACTGGCCGGGAATTATTCGTATTTCGGGACGATGAGCGCGCAGCTCGGCTTCGGCGCCGGCTGGATCGCGGTGGTGCTCTGCGCCATCGTCGGCGGTTTTGCCGGCGGCGGCTTCTCGCAGGTGCTGATCTCCGCGGCGCGTGGCGTGCCGGGTCGGGCGGGACGGTTCGTGCGTCACCATCCTGTCGGTTTTGCCGCGCTGTGCGGCCTGATGCTGGCGCTGATCGGCGTGGCGTCCAGCGGCTCCACCTACGGCACCGGCTATGCGGAGGCGCGCGGCCTGCTCGAAGGCCACTCGGACCTGCCGGCCAGCTTCGCTCTGTTCAAGCTGCTGGCGACGGCGATTTCGTACCTTTCGGGGATTCCCGGCGGCATCTTCGCGCCCTCCCTGGCGGTTGGGGCCGGCCTCGGCCAATGGCTCACCCACCTGGTGCCCGGCGCGCCCTCCGGCGCCATGGTGCTGCTCGGCATGGTCGCCTATTTCTCCGGCGCCACCCATGCGCCGATCACCGCCACCGTGATCGTCATGGAGATGACCGACAACCAGCAGATGACCATCTCGCTGCTGCTGACCGCGCTGCTCGCCTTCGGCGTTTCGCGCCTGGTCTGCCGCCGCCCGCTCTACTCCACGCTGGCGCATCGCTTCGCGGTGGCAGTCGGAGAGGGCGCGAGACGATGAGCAATATCACCGTCGGCCTGCTGCTGTTCGCGGACCTCACCCAGCTCGATTTCACCGGGCCGTACGAGGTGTTCCGCAAGACGCCAGGCATCACCACGCATGTTCTGGCGGCGACGCTGGACCCGGTGCGCGCGGAGACCGGGCTGCGCCTGCTGCCGGACACCACGATGGCCGAAGCGCCGCCGCTCGATGTCATCTGCGTGCCGGGTGGCCCGGGGGTCAATGCGTTGATGGAGGATGCCCCGACGCTGGCGTTTCTCCGCCGCCAGGCCGCGGGCGCCCGCTATGTCACCTCGGTGTGCACCGGGGCGCTGGTGCTCGGCGCGGCCGGGCTGCTGCGCGGCCGGCGGGCGACGACGCACTGGTCGGCGCATGATCTGCTCGCGCGGTTCGAGGCCATTCCGACCGCCGGGCGCGTGGTGCGCGATGGCCGCGTCGTCACCGGCGGCGGCGTCACCGCCGGTATCGATTTCGCTCTCGCACTGGTTGCCGAGATGCTCGGTCCCGAGGTTGCCCAACGCGTGCAGCTTCAGATCGAATACGCCCCGGCACCGCCCTTCGACTGCGGAACGCCCGAGACGGCGCCAGCCCATATCCTGGCCGATGTGCGGGCGCGCGGTGCCGCAATGCGTGCGGCGCGCGAGGCGATCACCGCGCGGGCCGCGCAATCGATGCCGCATTGATATTATTCGGCGGCGCCCAGGTGTTCCTGCAGCCGCGGCATCAGCTCGACGAGATTGCACGGGCGGTGGCGGTTGTCGAGCTGCCAGACGAGAATATCGTCCCAAGCGTCCTTGACCGCGCCGGTGCTGCCCGGCAGGGCAAAAAGATAGGTGCCGCCTGCCACGCCGCCAATGGCGCGCGACTGCATGGTCGAGGTGCCGATCTTCTGATAGCTGAGCATACGGAACAATTCTCCGAAGCCCTCGATGGTTTTCTCGAGCACGCGCGCGAAGGCCTCCGGCGTCACGTCGCGCCCCGTGATGCCGGTGCCGCCGGTGGTGAGCACCACGTCGATCTGCCGATCGGCAATCCATCCCTTGAGAATTTCGCTGATGGCGTCGGCATCGTCGCGCACGATGCGGCGCGCGGCCAAATGGTGCCCGGCCGCCGTCACGCGCGCGCAGAGCGTATCGCCGGAGCGGTCATCGGCCGGCCCGCGCGTATCCGAGACGGTGAGCACGGCAATGTTGACGGCGATGAACGCCCGCCCTTCGTCGATCCGCGACATCGGCCACCCCTCAATGCAGGCGGGCGGATGCCACCTGGCTGCCCGCGTCGAGCGGATGATAGCGCGGCCAGTGCCCGGCGGCGAGTTCGTCGAGCCCGAGCGCCGGCAGCCCCATGCGCGCCGCGTAGATCCAGCCATAGGCCAGCACGCGGGGCACGAAGGCACGCGTCTCGTCGATCGGGATCGCCTCGATGAACAGCAGCGGATCATTGTTGTCGCGAATGCTGTCCGCCCACCGGGCAAACCCCGCGGGGCCGGCATTGTAGCTCGCCAGCAGCCGGATCAGATTGCCGCGCACCGCCTCGTGCAAGGCCAGATAGGCGACGTAGCGCTGCCCGAGATCGAGGTTGGTGGCGGCATCGCGCAACGCGCCTGGTCCGGAGGCACTTGGTCCAGAGGCGCCCGGACCCGAGGCATCCGGGGCGCCGGCACTGACGCGCACGATGAAGCGCGCCGTCTCCGGCATGATCTGCATCAGCCCGCTCGCCCCGGCGGGCGAGATGAGATGGGCATCGAAATTCGATTCCGCCCGCGCCAGCGCATAGACGAGCGCGGGATCCACCCTGAACCCCCCCGAGGGCAGCAGGTGCGGCACCGGGAAGCGCGTCGCGTCGCGCGGCAGGCCGTCGGCCGCCTGCACGATATCGGCAAGCTGGGCCGCGAGATCCACCAGCCCGGCACGGGCGGCCACCAGCATGACCGCGCGCGCCAGGGCCGGATCGGTCTCCACCTGCGGCCCGAGCAGTCGCAGCGCCGCCTCCGCGCGCGCCGGCTGGCCGATTTGCAGCAGCGCGAAGGCGAGATTGCCCGCCGGGGTCGCGGCGACGGCGGCGATATCCGCCAGGCCCAGCGTCTCGTGGTCGCGATCGGCGATGCCGGCATAAAGCCCGATGCTGCGCCGCGCGATCTGCCCATAGAAAGTGGCGGGCTGGGCGGCGGCGCGGCGCATCCACGGCATGTAGCCGGCCGGGTCGTAGAGCCGGACATGGGCGCGCGCGGCCCAGAAGGCGGCCGCGGCCTTCAGCGCGGGGGTGGTGAAGCTGGCGCGCCACGCCGCTTCGAACATCGGCCGCGCCCGTGCCGCCTCGCCCATGCGCCAGGCGGCAAGCCCGGCCTCGAAGAAGGGTAGCGCGGCCTGCTCGCACGGCCGGCGTGCGCCTGGCCTTGCAACGCCAGCGCAATGGGCGCCCGCGGCGGCCGTGTCGAAGGCCTCCTGGTCGCGGTTGAGGGTGAACAGAATCTGCGCCGCCTCGCCCCGCAACTGCGCCGCGTAGGTCGGTGACAGGTCCGACGTGCCGTTGATCAGGCGCGCCGCCGCATAGGGGTGGCCGGAGCGGGCCGCGGCATGCACGGCGCGGTCGAGCCGGGCATTGCGCTTGAGATCCATCCCCGCGGGCTCGGATTCTTCCGGCACCGGTGCCGGCTGCCCGGCCCTGGCACGGCCCGGTGGCGAGGGCGGCGGCGGGGCGGCCTGCCCGCGCGGCAGGCGCGCCAGCAGCAGCGCGTGCAGCGCCGGCGCGTCCGGCAGGTCGGCCCAACGCGCGAGCCAGGCCCGCAGCGTGTCGGCATCGGGGCGGGTGAAGCGGCCGAGATAGCGATCGGCGAGGATCTCGCCGAGCATGGCGGCGCCGAGCGGAGAGCTCGTGTCCAGCGTGTCGGTCCGCTGCGCGGCATCGGCAATGCGGCCGCGGGCCTGCAGGGCGAAGATGGCCTTCGTCAGCGCCGCCTCGCTGGGCGATAGCGGCTGCGGCAGCGCCACCGGGAACAGCCCGCGCGGCGCCACCCGCGGGTTGGCGAAGGCGGTCTGGTCCGTGGTGTCCTGAGACTGCGCCCATGCCTGTCCTCCAGCCGCTCCCTCGAAAGAGAGTCCGGCCAGGATCGCGGCCCCGGCAATCAGCACCCGGGCGGCGGGACGGCGGGAGAGTGTCGAAGCATTCCCTCGCATGGCGGGGGAGCTACACCGGCGGGCCGGCCGCAGCAAATCCAAGAAAAGGGACTTGTCGAAAAAACAAGAAGCACGGATTCGGAAAAATATCCTATCGCGCGGAGCCCGCCCCATCCAGCGCCCGCCGCAGCAGCCGCAGATCGGCCCACGCATCCCGCTTCGCCCCTGGTGTTCGCAGCAGGTAGGCAGGGTGCAGCATCGGCAGGGCAGGGACCGGCGTGTCGAGTCCCGGGACAGTCAATTTGACCCATTTGCCCCGCATTCGACGAATACCAGCCTTGTCTCCGGTGAGGGCGTGCGTCGCCAGCGCCCCCAGCAGCACCAGGTGCCGCGGACGCACCAGCGCGATATGGCGGCGCAGGAAGGGCAGACAGACGGCAATTTCCGCGTCGGTCGGGTTGCGGTTGCCCGGCGGACGCCAGGGAATGAGGTTGGTGATAAGGACTTTTGTCCTATCAAGACCAATGCTGGCCAGCATGCGGTCCAGCAACTGGCCCGAGGGGCCGACGAATGGCTTGCCGGCCCGGTCCTCCTCCGCCCCCGGCCCCTCGCCGATCAGCATCAGGCCGGAGTCCGGGTTGCCGTCATCGAACACCAGGTTCGTCGCGGTGGCGGCGAGCGGGCATCCGTCGAAACCGGCCAGGGCCGCGCGCAGCGCCTCGCGCGTGGCGGCGCCATCCGCCAGGGCCTGGGCGCGCGCCACAGGGGCCGCCATTGGGGCAGCAGGCGCGGCGGCGAGCGCGGCGGGCCGGCCGGCTGCCGGGCGCGGGGCTGCGGCCCTGGGTCCGGGCTCAGGACCGGCTTCCGGCCGGGGCGCCAGCCGCGTCGCCGGTTGCGGGGGCGATGGGCGCCCGGCAAGCCGATCGACCGGCGCGTCCTCGAGCGCCTCGTCCGCTCCCCATTCAATCTGCAACCGCAACGCGGCGAGCCTGTCCATGCGCTCAGTCTTTCCGTTCGCCCGGCTTTGCGCAACCGGCACACTCTCCCTAACCTGTCCGCCACGCCATATGCAGTGGCGGCAGGGGAGCGGGCATGTCCGAGGGTTCGGTGCGGGAACAGATGGAATTCGACGTCGTGGTGGTCGGCGCCGGCCCCGCCGGCCTCGCCGCGGCGATCCGCCTCAAGCAGCTCGCGCCGGAGGCTGCGATCTGCGTGGTCGAGAAAGGTGCGGAGGTCGGCGCCCATATCCTCTCGGGCGCCGTCATCGAGCCGCGCGCCCTCGATGAATTGCTGCCCGACTGGCGCGCGCAGGGTGCGCCGCTCACCACCCAGGCCGAGGATGACCGCTTCCTCTACCTCACCCGCAACGGCGCCGTGCGCCTGCCGACGCCGCCCACCATGCACAACCACGGCAACTACATCGTCTCGCTGGGCGATGTCTGTCGCTGGCTGGGCCAGCAGGCCGAGGCGCTCGGCGTCGAAATCTACCCCGGCTTCGCCGCCGCCGAACTGCTTGAGGAGGGGGGCCGTATCGTCGGCATCGCGACCGGCGACATGGGCGTCACGCGCGAGGGCACGCATGGGCCGAGCTACGCGCCCGGCATGGAGCTGCGCGCCGCCTACACGATCTTCGCCGAAGGCTGCCGCGGCAGCCTGACCAAGCAGCTGTTCCGCCGCTTCGCGCTCCGCGACGGCCGGGACCCGCAGACCTACGGCATCGGCATCAAGGAGCTGTGGGAGATCCCGGCGGACAGGCACCGCCCGGGCCTCGTCGAGCACTCCATCGGCTGGCCGATGGACAGCGCCACCTATGGCGGCTCGTTCCTCTATCACTGGGGCAAGAATCTGGTCTCCTACGGCTTCGTGGTCGGCCTGGATTACCGCAATCCCTGGCTCAGCCCGTTCGAGGAGATGCAGCGCCTCAAGACGCACCCGGCCATGCGGGCCCATTTCGAGGGCGGGCGACGCATCGCCTATGGCGCGCGCGCGCTCAGCGAGGGCGGACTGCAATCGCTGCCCAGACTGACCTTCCCCGGCGGCTGCCTGGTGGGCGACACGGCGGGCTTCCTCAACGTGCCCAAGATCAAGGGCACCCACACGGCCATGAAATCGGGCATGCTGGCGGCCGAGGCGGTGGCCGAGGCGCTGGCCGGCGACCGCCCGGCCGAACCCGCCGCCTATACCGAAAAATTCCGCGACAGCTGGGTCGCCGACGAGTTGCATCGCGTGCGCAACATCCGCCCCGGCTTCGCGAAGTTCGGCCTGTGGGGCGGGCTGCTCAATGCCGCCGTCGATACCTACGTCTTTCGCGGCAGGGCGCCCTGGACGCTGCATCACCGCCACCCGGACCACGCCAGCCTGAACGAGGCCGCCGCGGTGAACCGCATCGACTACCCCAAGCCGGATGGCGTGCTCACCTTCGACCGCCTCTCCTCGGTGTTCATCAGCAACACCAACCACGAGGAGAACCAGCCCGTCCACCTGCGCCTGCGCGAGCCGGAGCGCGCCATCTCGGTGAACTGGGCGGAGTACCGCAGCCCCGAAACGCGCTACTGCCCTGCCGGCGTCTATGAGATCGTCGGCGCCGATGAGGGGGCGCCGCGCCTGCAGATCAACGCCCAGAACTGCGTGCATTGCAAAACCTGCGACATCAAGGATCCGACGCAGAACATCAACTGGGTGCCGCCCGAGGGCGGCGGCGGCCCGGTCTATCCGGGCGGCATGTAGTGGCGGACGGCCCGGACGGAACCGGCATCGGGGGTTCGGTCCGGCGCTGGGAGGATGCGCGCTTCCTCACCGGGCGCGGCCGCTATGTGGACGACCTGCGCGTGGCCGATGCCGCCCACATGGTCGTCGTGCGCAGCCCGTTCGCGGCGGCGCGGATCACCGCCATCGACACGGCGGCGGCGCGGGCCATGCCCGGCGTGCTGGCGGTGCTGACCGCGGCGGATGTGCGCGAGGACGGCATCGCGCCCCTGCACACCATCGTCGCGCGCCAGCGTCGCGACGGCAGCCCGATGCCGCGCCCGCCCTTCAGCGTATTGGCCGACGCGGCGGTGCGCTTCGTGGGCGACGCGGTGGCCTGCGTCATCGCCGAAACCCGCAATGCCGCCCTCGATGCGGCCGAATGCGTCGAGGTGTCCTACCAGCCGCTGCCCGCCGTCACCACCGCCGGCGAGGCCCTGGCGCCGGGCGCGCCCGCGGTGTGGCCCGACCACGCGCCCGACAATCTCTGCTTCGTCTTCTCGCTCGGCGACCGCGCCGCCACCGACGCCGCCTTCGCCGCCGCCGACCACGTCACGCGCCTGCCGTTGCGCGTCAGCCGCGTCGCCGCCCAGCCGATGGAGACGCGCAACGCGATCGGCCTGTACGATCCGGTCGAGCAACGCTACACGCTGCATGCCGGCGTGCAGATTCCGCACAAGATCCGCACCGAGCTGGCCGAGCGGACTCTGGGCATTCCGCCGTCCCGCCTGCGGGTGATCTCGCCCGATACCGGCGGCGGATTCGGCCTGAAGGGCAGCCCGTTCCCCGAGCACGTCCTCGTGCTGTGGGCGGCGCGGAAGATCGGCCGGCCGGTACGCTGGAGTGCGGGCCGCAGCGAGGCCTTCCTGTCGGATTTCCACGCGCGTGACACCGAGTCCACCATCGAGCTCGCCCTGTCCGGGGACGGTCTATTCCAGGCCTTGCGCATCCGCACGATGGCCAATCTCGGCGCCTATCTCGGGTTCAATACCCCGCAT
>JAGXAV010000662.1 GCA_018971455.1 Rhodospirillales bacterium | reverse complement strand
TGCGGGCTTAACCTGCGCGAGATCGACACCGGGGACGGGCCGGCGGTGCTGGTGATGTTCGTGCTCGGCGCGGTGCTGGTGGGAATGGCGCTGTGGGTGGAGTTCACCTTCGCGCCGCCCCTCTGGGTGCACATGCTGCTCTGGCCGCCGATCGGCCTCGTACTCGCCATCGCGCTGATGCGCCCCCTCAAGGCCGCGCTGGTCGCCCTGCAATTCCGCCATCGCGCGAGCGAGATGGATCTGTGAAGCGCCTGCTCGTGCCGGCGCTGAGCACGGTGGTGATGCTGGCCATCCTGCTGGCGCTGGGTTTCTGGCAGGTCGAGCGGCTGCATTGGAAGGAAGGCCTGCTGGCGGCCATCGCGCGGGCGGAGCGGCAGGCGCCGGTGCCGCTGCCGCCCCACCCCAGCCAGTTCATCAAGGTTGCCGTCACCGGCCGCCTGCGCGCCGACCTCGCCGTCCGCTACGGGGACGAGGTGCATGAGGGCCCGGGCGGCCCGCGGATGGGTGCCCAGCTTCTGGTGCCGCTGCTCCGCGCCGCGGGCGCCCCGGTGCTGGTCGATCTCGGCTGGCTGCCCGACGGGGTGCCGCCCCGCCTGGCGCAGGGCGAGGTGACGGTGCAGGGATGGGTGCGCGAAGGCGAGCGCCCGGGCCTGTTCTCGGCGCATGACGACGCGCCCGGCCGGCATTTCTACACCCTCGATCCGCCGGCCATCGGTGCGGCCCTCGGCGTGGCGAACCTGGCCGATTTCACCCTCATCGCCATGGGGCCGCCACCGGCGCAGGCGGGCGTGCCGCTGCCGGCGGCGCACCTGCCGCGCCCGCCCAACAACCATCTGCAATATGCGCTGACATGGTTCGGCTTCGCGCTGACCCTGCTGGTGATCTTTGCCCTCTATGCCAGGAAGGTGCTGCGCTCATGACCGCGACCGCCGCCTATGACCGTCTGTGCGCGCGCTTCGCCCGCATCGCCACCATCAACGAGGCCTCGGCCGTGCTCGGCTGGGACGCGGCGGCGATGATGCCGCCAGGCGGCGGGGCGGCGCGCGGCGACCAGCTCGCCGTGCTGGCCGGCCTCGCCCACGCCCAGCTCACCGACCCGGCGGCCGCCGAGGATCTCGCCGCCGCCGCCGCCCCCGCCGATCCGTGGCAGGCGGCCAATCTGGCGCTGATGCGCCATGCCCATGCCCGCGCCACGGCGATGCCGGCCGCCCTCGTGGAGGCCCAGGCGCGGGCCACTTCGGCCTGCGAGAAGATCTGGCGCGAGGCCCGCGCCAAGGCTGTTTTCGCCCTGGTGCGCGGCCCGCTCGCCGCGGTTTTCGCGCTGGTGCGCGAGCAGGCCGCGGCGCTGGCGCCGGCCCTCCGCCTGTCGCCGTACGATGCGCTGATGGACGGCTACCAGCGCGGCATCGGGGCGGCCGATGTCGCGCCGGTATTCGCCGATTACGAGCGCTTCCTGCGCGATGCCCTGCCGCGGGCCGAGGCGATCCAGGCCCGCCGCCCGTCGCCGCGCCCGCCCCAGGGCCCGTTTCCCGCCGCGGCGCAGGATGCGCGGTGCCGCCGCCTGTCCGAGCAGGCCGGGCTGGAGCCGGCCCATGCGCGGCTCGACCGCTCGGCCTATCCCTTCTGCGGCGGCACGCCGACCGACGTGCGCATCACCACGCGCTACA
>JAGXAV010000060.1 GCA_018971455.1 Rhodospirillales bacterium | reverse complement strand
TCGGGCTGGTGTTGATCACGATGCCGGGCAGCAGCGTCGGCACCTTCAGGTTGTGCAGGTTCGTCACCTGCTTGAGGATGTTCTCGCGCGACAGATTGTTACCGCACTGCGTCAGGAACTGGCGGGCCGTGGTGGCGACGCCATAGGCGAACACGTAGTTCGAATCGGTGGTGTCGGCGCCCGGCATGTATTTCTTCATGAAGGCGCGCCATTCGTTCATGCCCGCATCGTTGGCCCAGGCGGGGTCCGTCGGATCCTTGGCGTACAGCGCCGTCACGATGCCCACCGCGTTCTGCGGTCCGGCCGGGTTGATCACCGAGCCCACCGAAATCGACACGTTGGTCAGCATGTGCAGCGGCGACCAGCCGAGATCGTGGATCTTGCGGATCATCTGGGCGGCGAATTTCGGCGTTGCCGCGGTCAGCACGACATCGGCGCCGGAATCCTTCATCGCCACCGCCTGGCTGTCGATGGTAGGGTCCGTCACCTCGTAGGACGCTTCCTTGACGACGTGCTTCGCGTAGTTCTTGCCGAGGAACTCCTTCAGCCCGATGACGTAGTCCTTGCCGAAATCATCGTTCTGATAAAGAATCGCAATCTTGGCGTTCGGCTTCTCGGCGAGGATGTGCTGGCCGTAGATCTGCGCCTCCGTCCGGTAGCTCGGCTGCCAGCCCATGGTCCAGGGGAAGTGCTTGTAGTCGGCGAATTTGTCCGCCCCGGTCGAGACGAAAAGCTGCGGCACCTTCTTGACGTTCATGTATTTCTGGATCGCCGAGTTGGTCGGCGTGCCGAGCGGGTTGAGCAGGAAGGCCACCTGGTCCTGCTCCACCAGCCGGCGGGCCTGCTCGACGGTCTTGGACGGGATATAGCCGTCATCGAGGGAAATGAAGTTGATCTTGCGGCCATGAATGCCGCCGCCGTCATTGACCATCTTCCAGTAGGCGGTCAGCCCGCGGGCGATCGCGCCGTAGGCCGAGGCGGGGCCGCTATAGGCGTCGATGTTGCCGATCTTGATCTCGGTCTTGGTGACACCCACCGTCGCCGCATGGGCGCGCGGCATGGCGCCCATGGCAGCGGCGGCACCGATGGTCGAAAGCAGCGTGCGGCGATGCATCTCAAGCCTCCCTGTCGTGGTGTTTGTTGGTTTTCTTCAGCTCCTTGCCTCGCGCCGCGGGGCCGCGCGGGCCCCGCGGGTCGTCACGTCATCCGCTTCAGGCGCCGACGATCTGGCCGAACCGCTCCCACGTCTTGCCGTTCCACTTCTGCAACTGCATCTGGCGGATCGGATGGTAGTTGGTCGGGCTGGTGTTGATCTTGATGCCCGGCAGCAGGGTCGGCACCACCAGGTCGTGCAGGTTCGCCGCCTGCTTCATGATGTTGGCGCGCGAGAAATCCTTGCCGCACTGGCGGAGCACCTGCATCGTGGTGACGCCGACGCCATAGGCATAGACGTAGTTGGCGTCCGACAGATCGGCATTCGGCATGTATTTCGCCATGAAGCCGCGCCATTCCTGCATGCCGGCATCGTTCGCCCACGCGGCGTCGGTCGGGTCCTTGGCGTAGCCGACCGTGGTCACGCCCACCGCCTTGTCGAAGCCCGCCGGCTTGATCACGGCACCCACCGAGCTGGAGACGTTGGTCATGAAGAACAGCGGTTTCCAGTTTATGTCGAACACCTTGCGGATCGCCTGTGCGGCGAATTTCGGCGTCGCCGCCACCAGCAGCGTGTCAGCGCCGGCGCCCTGCAGGGTGACGATCTGGCTGTCGATGGTGGGATCGGTCACCTCGTAGGACGCCGTCTTGACGACCATGGCCTTGAACTTCGCGCCCAGCCCGTCCTGCATTCCGGCGATGTAGTCTTTGCCGAAATCATCGTTCTGGTAGAGGATGCCGATCTTGGCGCCCGGCTTGTTGGCCAAGATGTCCTTGGCATAGACCGCCGCCTCGATGCGGTAGCTGGGCTGCCAGCCCATCGTCCAGTGATAATGCTGATAGTCGCCCCACTTGTCCGCCCCCGTGGCGACGAAGAGCTGCGGCACCTTCTTCGCATTCATGTATTTCTCGATCGCCGTGTTGTTCGGCGTGCCGAGGGCGTTGAGAATGAATGCCACGCCATCCTGCTCGACCAGCCGGCGCGTCTGCTCCACCGTGCGCGGCGGCGAGTAACCGTCATCGACGGTGATGAAGTTGATCTTGCGGCCCCCGACGCCGCCCTGGTCGTTGACCATCTTGAAATAGGCGACCAGCCCATGGCCGATCGCGCCATAGGCCGAGGCCGGCCCGCTATAGGCCTCGGTGTTGCCGATCTTGATCTCGGTCGCGCTCACCCCCGGCGTCGCGGCATCGGCCGCACCCGGCCGGCCGAGACCGGCCATGGCGCCGAGCGTCGACAATCCGATCGTGGAAAGCAGTGTGCGGCGTTGCATCGTTGGTTTCCTCCGTGATGTGGCAGTCAACGGTCCGGCAAGCCCTCTCAGGCCAGGCGCAGCAGCTTGCGCAAGGCGCCGGCGAGCCCGCCCGGCATGAGAAACAGGAAGGCGATCAGGATGATGCCATAGACCGCGCCGGGTGCGGCCTTGGAGACCTGTTCGGCGAGGTTGGGCACGAACTCGATGAAGAAGGCGCCGAAGATTGTCCCCCCGATGGAGGCGACGCCACCCACCACCAGACCGACGAAGAGCGTGATGGAGAGAAACACCGCGAAACTGTCCGGGGCGACGAACTGGATGGCGATGGCGCCGAGCGAGCCCGCAATGCCGGTCAGCATGGCGCTGACCGCGAAGGTCCGCGTCTTGAACATGGCCAGATCGATGCCCATCGCCTCGGCCGCCGTCGGCTGGTCGCGCACCGCCATCATCGCCCGCCCGATGCGCCCGCGCACCAGATTGGCGGCGAGCAGGAACATCACCGCCGCCACCGCGAGGCTGAACAGATAGAGCCACTGGTCGGCGTTGATCGGCAGGCCGAAGGGCGGGTCCGGCTTGTCGATGACGATGCCCTGCACGCCGCCGGTCCAGCCCTCGAAGAGCTTGTATTTCAGCAATTGCGGCGTCGCCACCGCCAGCGCGAAAGTGGTCAGCGCCAGGTAGAGCCCGCCCAGCCGCAGCGCCGGCAGGCCGACCAGAAAGCCGGTGCACGCGCAGATCAGCGCGGAGACCGGCAGCGTCGCCCAGTACGGCACGCCCCATTTGTCCATCATGATGGCGGTGACATAGGCGCCGACGGCATAGAACGCGCCATGGCCGAGCGAGATCTGGCCGTTGAAGCCGGTGACGATGTTGAGGCCGAGAATGGCCACCGCATAGACCGCCACCATGGTGAGCTGGAAGAGCTGGTAATTGCTGAGGGCCACGGTCGGCACCACCGCGGCGAAGGCCAGGAACAGCAGCGGCCAGTGGCGGAGCAGGGTGCGGCCCATCACACCCGGCTCACGATGGTGCGGCCGAACAGGCCGGACGGTTTGATGACCAGCACGGCGACGATGATGACCAGCGCCAGCGACAGCTTCAGCTCGGCGCCCACCACGTAGGCGCCGCCCAGATTCTCCAGGACGCCGACGACGAAGCCGCCGATCACCGCGCCCATCGGGCTGGTGATGCCGCCCAGCAAAGCGCCGGCAAAGGCGTAGAGCAGCACGCCGGACATCATATTGGGCTCGAGGAAGACCACATGCGCCACCATCATGCCGGCAATCGCCCCGATCGCCGCGGCGAGCCCCCAGCCGAGAGCCAGCATGCGGTCCACGTTCACGCCGACCAGCCGGCTCGATGCCGGGTTGTAGGCCGCCGCCCGCATCGCCAGCCCGAGCCTGGTGAAGCGGAAGAACGCCCACACCGACAGCAGCACCGCCAGTGTCACCGCGGTCGAGCCCAGCTCGTGGCGCGACAGATAGCCGGCCAGCATCGGCTTCCCCTCGCCGAAGGGCGAGGGGAAGGGCTTGAGCGTGTAGCCGAAGAACCAGCCGGCGCAGCTGTTGAACATCAGCAGCAGGCCGATGAAGATGCCGACGGAGGCAAGCACCGGCGCGTTGGCCATCGGCGTCATCAGCACGCGCTGGATCACCGCGCCGATGGCGAACGACACCACCAGCGTGATGGCGAAGGCCCACCAGTACGGCACACCGGCCTGGATCAGCGTCAGCGCGATGTAGGTCGAGAACATCGCCATCTCGCCCTGGGCGAAGTTCACATGGTGCGTGGCCTGGTAGATCATCACCAGGGCCAGCGCCACGCTGGCATAGATACCCCCCGTCGCCAGCCCCGAAAACACCTGATGCAGCAAGCCGTCCATGCCCGCGCCCTTCGTTTCAATAGCCGAGATAGGCGCGCCGTACGCTCTCGTCGCGGCGGATGTCGGCGGCCGGGCCGGACAGCACGATGCGCCCGGTCTCCAGCAGATAGGCATGGTCGGCCACCGCCAGCGCCATGCTGGCATTCTGCTCGACGACGAGAATGCTGACGCCATCCGCCTCGTTGATGCGGCGCATGATCTCGAAGATCTCCTGCACGATCAGCGGCGCCAGCCCGAACGAAGGCTCGTCGAGCAGCAGCAGCCGCGGGCGCAGCAGCAGCGCGCGGGCAATCGCCAGCATCTGCTGCTCGCCGCCCGACAGCGTGCCGGCCTGCTGGCGATAGCGCTGGCGCAATTTGGGAAACATCGTGAACATGCGGTCGAAATCCGCCGCCACGCCACGGTCGCGCCGGGTGTAGGCGCCAAGGCGCATGTTCTCCTCGACGCTGAGCTCCATGAAGGTGCCGCGCCCGTCCGGCACATGGGCGATGCCGCTGGCGACGATGGCCTCGGTCGGCCGTCCATCGATGCGCTGGCCTTCGAAACGCAGCTCGCCCTCGGTGCGCACCATGCCGCAGATCGCCCGCAGCGTCGTCGTCTTGCCGGCCCCGTTGGCGCCGAGCAGCGCGGTGACGCCGCCCTTCCGCACGGTGAAATCGATGCCGTGCAGCACCTTGGACTGGCCATAGGCGGCCCGCAGGCCGACCGCTTCAAGCAGCATGCACGGCCTCCGTCTCGCCGAGATAGGCGCGGATCACCTCGGGCTCGCGCTGCACCGCCTCCGGCGTGCCGTCGGCGATCTTGAGGCCGAATTCCAGCGCCACCACGCTGTCGGACACCCGCATGACGAGATTCATATGATGCTCGACGAGCAGGATGCTGAGATCGAAATGCGCGCGGATCTGGCGCAGCAGGCGCTCCAGTTCCTCCACCTCGGTATGGTTCAGCCCGCCGGCCGGCTCGTCGAGCAGCAGCAGCTTGGGCCGCCCGATCAGCGCGCGCGCCAGCTCCACCCGCTTGCGCGTGCCGAAAGGCAGGCTGGACACCTGCCGCTCCGCCACCGCCCGCAGATCGAGCAGGTCGAGCAGCTCATCCAGCGTGGCCTGCATCGCCGCCTCTTCCCGGCGCGTCGCGGGCAGGCGCAGCATGGCCGCGACGAAGCCCGAATGCGCCAGATGGTGCGCCCCCACCAGCATGTTGTCGCGCACCGTCATGCTGTTGAACAGCGCGACATTCTGGAAGGTGCGGCCGATGCCGAGCCCGGCCATGCGGTGGCGCGCCAGGCCCGAGAGGGAGCGCCCCTCGAAACGGATATCGCCGCTGCCATGGCGATAGATGCCGCTGATGCAGTTGAACAGCGTGGTCTTGCCCGATCCGTTGGGCCCAATCAGGCCGCAGATCTGCCGCCGGCCGACGTTGAACGAGACTCCCGCCAAGGCGACAATGCCGCCAAAGCGCATGATCACGTCCTGAACCTGCAACAGATCGCCGTCGTCGCGCCCGGTCCCCACGCTCATGCGCAGCGCAACCGCCGCGCATCAGCGATTCCGGCACAAATCGCACCGCCACGCCAGATCGGGACTGACAGGCCTCCCACGTAACCCCCCAATGAAGACGGCGCCTGATGCTTTTCGGGCGCCGCTCTCCTTATATGTGCGAGCCTTTGCGGCTGCTTGCGCTCAGAGTATCGTGCCGCCCGCGGCAGTTCAAGCAATTACCGGCTCACTTTCAACGGCGCGGGATCCGACATGACCGAGACGACCACTCTGCGCTCGCGCATCACCGTCGACGGGCTGGACCGCGCGCCGCACCGTGCCTTCCTCCGCGGCATGGGCCTGTCGGACGCGCAGATCGCGCAACCCTTCATCGGCGTCGCGACCACCCAGGCCGAGGTGACGCCCTGCACCATGGGCCTCGCTGCCCAGGCGCAGCATGCCAAGCGCGGCATCGCGGCCGCCGGCGGCACGCCGTTCGAGTTCACCACCATCGCCGTCTCCGACGGCATGAGCATGAACCATCCAGGCATGCGCTTCAGCCTCGTCAGTCGCGAGATCATCGCCGATTCGGTGGAGGCAGTGGCCTCCGGCCATATGTATGACGGCCTGATCGCCTTCTCCGGTTGCGACAAGACGCTGCCCGGCATGATGATGGCCCTGGTGCGCTGCAACCTGCCCAGCGTCTTCCTCTATGGCGGCAGCGCCGGCACCGGCCGCTTCCAGGGCCGCGACGTCAGCATGCTCGACACGTACGAGGCGGTCGGCGGCGTGCTCGCCGGCACCTGGAGCGAGGGCGATCTGGCGCGCATGGAACGGGTCTGCCTGCCCACGATCGGCGCCTGCGCCGGGCAGTTCACCGCCAACACCATGGCCATGGTGTCCGAGGCGCTCGGCCTCGCCCCCGCCGGCTCGGCCATGCTGCCGGCGATCCACAGCGCGCGCGCCGCACTCGCCGAACGTTGCGGGCGCCTGGTGCTCGACATCCTGGCGCGCGGCGGGCCGCTGCCGCGCGATCTCGTCACCCGCGCCAGCCTGGCCAACGCCGCCGCCCTGGTCGCGGCCACCGGCGGGTCCACCAATGCCGGGCTGCATCTTCCCGCCGTTGCCCACGAGGCCGGCATCGCCTTTACGCTCGATGACGTGGCGGCGATCTTTCACCGCACGCCGGTGATCGCCAATCTGCGCCCCGGCGGCCGCTTCCATGCGCACGATGTCCATGAAATCGGCGGCTGCCAGGTGATCATCAAGGAACTCATCCGAGGCGGTTACATGGATGGCGCCTGCCCCACCGTCACCGGCCAGACCCTTGCCGAGGCCGTGGCCGACGCGCCGGCACCGGACGGGCAGGTGGTGGTCTCCTGCGCCACCCCGCTCAGCACCTCGGGCGGGCTCGTCGTGCTGCGCGGCAATCTCTGCCCGGACGGCGCGCTGCTGAAGGTCGCCGGCCTCAAGAGCCAGGTCTTCGAAGGCGTCGCCCGCGTGTTCGATGGCGAGGAAGCCTGCATGGGGGTGGTGCGCGCGCGCGCCTACGCGGCCGGCGAGGTATTAATCATTCGCAACGAAGGCCCGCGCGGCGGCCCCGGCATGCGCGAGATGCTCGGCGTCACCGCGCTGATCTACGGCCAGGGCATGGGCGAGAAGGTGGCGCTGCTCACCGATGGCCGTTTCTCCGGTGCCACCCGCGGCATATGCATCGGCTATGCCGGGCCCGAGGCCGCGGCCGGCGGCCCGCTCGCCGTGGTGCGTGACGGCGATCGCATCCGTATCGACGCCACCGCGGCCCGCATCGACCTGCTGGTGCATGAGGGCGAGCTCGCCGCGCGCCTGGCCGCCTGGCGCCCACCGCCGCCGCGCAGGCTATCCGGCGTGCTGCAGAAATACGCCGCCGCGGTCGGCCCCGCGCATCTTGGCGCGGTGACGCATACCGGCCCGCTCGCCCCGGAAACGGCCCAGGAAACGGCTGCGGAATGAGTGTGCGCGGCACGCGCGCCGAGCACCTCACCCACCCCCGCACCGTTGCCCTCGGTGCGCTGTGGAACGTGCTTGGCCGCATCGGCCCGCTGATTGTCGCGGTCGGCGCCACACCATTCCTCATTCGCGAACTCGGTGTCGCGCGCTGGGGCGTGTTCACACTTGCCCTCAGCCTGATCGGCATGTTCGGCATTTTCGATTTCGGTGTCGGCCGCGCGCTCACCCGCCTGATCGCGGATCGTCTGGCGACCGGAGAGGAAGCGCAGGCCGCGTCCTCGGTGCGCACCGGCATCGTCGTGCTGACCGCCCTTGGCGCCGTGGGGGCGGTGGTGATGGCGCTCGGCGCCCATCTCTACACCACCCTCGCCCTCCACCTGCCGCCGGCGCTGGAGCGGGAGGTGCTGGCGGCGCTCTACGTGCTTTGCGCCTCCGCGCCGCTTGTCGTGCTGAACGCGGCACTTTGGGGCGTGCTTTCGGCATTCCAGCGTTTCGCCAGCGCCAATCTGGTGAACCTTCCGATCCTGGCGATGTACTATCTCGGCCCGCTGCTGGTGCTGCCGTTTTTCAACAGCCTTGTCGCGGTCATGCTCGTGCTCGTCGCGTGCCGGGTGGTGATGACCTATTTCTACTGGCGCATCTGCGTGCAATCCATGCCCTCGCTGCGCCAGGCGCGCTTCGCCTGGGGCTCGGTGCTGCCGGTGCTGCAATTCGGCGGCTGGCTGACCGTGTCCAACTTCGTCTGGCCGCTCATGCTCTACATGGACCGCTTCGTCATCGCCGCGGTCCTGTCGGCTGCCGCCACCGCCTATTACGCCACACCGTTCGACCTCATCGTGCGTTTCTCGGTGGTGCCGGTTGCCATCAT
>JAGXAV010000661.1 GCA_018971455.1 Rhodospirillales bacterium | reverse complement strand
CGCGCGCCGCGAGCCCGCGCAGCAGCCGGCTCAGATACCCCGCATCCAGGCCGAGCCCGGCGCCGAGCCGGGCCGCCGTGTCCTCGCCGGCCTGCGCCAGCTCGTAGACGATGCGCCCCTCGGTCAGCGTCAGCGGCCCGCCGAGCAGCCCCTCGTGCAGCACGCCGATCCGGCGGGTGTAGAACCGGCTGAACCGCCGCACCGCCCGGATCTCGGCCGTGGAATCGGACCCGGGGTGCGAATCTGACCCGGGGTCAGAATCGGCCCCGGGGTCAGAATCGGACTGGGTCTGTGGATCGGCGTTCGCCATGGCGCCCCCGGCATGTGCGGCAGGGAACGGTCGGCGCGATGGTTGCCTTTGTCAAGTATCTAGGCGATCGGCAGGCGCCGCCGCGTGATCTCGGCGAGGAAGCGCACGCCGTGCGGGATCGCCGCATCGTTGAAATCGTAATCCGGGTTGTGCAGCGGCGGCGAGGCGGCGCCGTTGCCGATCAGGGCGAAGCAGCCGGGAACGAGGTCGAGAAAGCGCGCGAAATCCTCCGAGGCGGCGACCGGCGCGCCGTCGCCGCGCACGCAGCCGGCGCCGAACAGCTCGCCCGCGGCGGCCAGCGCAACCGCGGTCAGCGCCGGGTCGTTCACCAGGGGCACGAATTCGCGCGTGTAGGTCACCTCCGCCGCGCAGTCATGGGCGGCGGCGATGCCGGCGGCGATGCGGCGCATCTGCGCCTCGATCTCGGCACTCACCTCCGCGCGGAAGCTGCGCGCGTCCCCCAGGATGCGCGCGAGGCCGGGCAGCACGTTGCGCGTGCCGTCGCTCAGCAGCTCCGTCACCGAGACCACGGCGATGTCGGCCGGGTCGAGCCGGCGCGCGACGATGGTTTGCAGGCCGGTCACCAGCGCGCAGGCGGCGACCAGCACCTCGCGCCCCTGGTGCGGACGCGCGGCATGCCCGCCGCGGCCGCGCAGGGTGATTTCGAAATTGTCCTCGGCCGCCATGGCCGGGCCGGGCCGCGCCTCGAAATGCCCGATCGGCAGGCCGGGCATGTTGTGCAGGCCGAAGATCTCGCTGAACGGAAAGCGCGCCATCAGCCCGTCCGCCAGCATCGCCTGCGCGCCCCTGCCCCATTCCTCGGCGGGTTGGAAGATGAAGCGCACCGTGCCGTCGAAGCCGCCTTCCGCCGCCAGCAGCCGCGCCGCCCCCAGCAGCATCGCGGTGTGCCCGTCATGGCCGCAGGCATGCATCAGGCCGGGGGTTTCGGAGCGGTAGGGCCGCGCGCCCCGTTCGGCGATGCGCAGCGCGTCCATGTCGGCGCGCAGCGCGATGGCGCGGCGCGCGGTGCCGCGCGTCAGCGTGGCGACCACGCCGGTGCCGCCGACCTCCTCCGTCACCTCGGTCAGTCCGAAGCCGCGCAGCCGCTCGGCGACCAGGCGCGCGGTGCGCCGCTCCTCGAAGCCGAATTCGGGATTGCGGTGGAAATCCTGCCGCCAGGCGGCGAGATCGGCCCAGAGTGCGGCGCGGTCGGCCGTCACGGTGCCGCATCCTCCAGCGCCGCCTCGGTGATCGGCAGCAGCACGCGGCTGGCCGGGCCGAGACGCAGCGCGTCGCGCAGGCCCGCATCGGCCAGCGCCGCGACCAGCCCGGCGAGGCTCGCCGCCCCCGATGGCGTG
>JAGXAV010000660.1 GCA_018971455.1 Rhodospirillales bacterium | reverse complement strand
GGATCTCGCGGCTCTGCCGGGCGCGCCGCATCGCGCTCGTGATCGCCGGGGATTGGCGGCTGGCGGCCGCGCTGGGCGCGGGGCTGCATCTGCGGCGCGGCCGGCGGATCGGCGCGCGGCGGCGATGGAAGCTGCTGACCAGTTCGGCCCATGGCGCGGTGGAGCTGCGCCGGGCGCGGCGCGCGGGCGCCATTGCCTTCCTCTCGCCCGCCTTCCCCACCACCAGCCATCCCGGTGCGGCGGCGCTCGGCGCGGTGCGCTGGAACGCGCTCGCCCGCCCCGGCGCGGCGGCGCTGGGTGGGATCGACGGGCACTCGGCGCGCCGGTTGCGCTTTTCCTGCGCCGCCGGCGCGATCGGCGCCCTTATCTAGAGTCACGGCCGGCGCGCCGATCCCGGCCGCGGCCGGCCCGATCCCTCCCTGTGGCAACACCGCCACAGTGTTCCGCAAATGCCATGGCCAGGCCCATCCAGAGGTTGCCGGGCGGCGCGGGGCGGTCCAATACTCCCGCCCAGGTCCGGCTGCCTCACCCGTTGGGGGATGGTTCGTTCAGAAATGGGCGGGTTCATCCGGTGGGAAACGGGGCGGGGCCTGGTAGTCCGCCGGTTTCGGCCGGTGCAACAAGGAGGTTTTCATGCGTAAGCTCCTGCTGGCCAGCTTGGCCGCGCTGGGCGCTACGGTCGGAATGGCCAACGCCGCCACGCTGGCGACGACCAAGCCCTCGACCGAGCCCGGCTCCGTGACTGTGAATTTCAACGGCCTGTTCGTTTGGTACGCCGGTGTCGCCGGCTCCAGCGCTGACAATGTCGGCGGCGGCAAGTCGAACCCCTACGCGATGCAGGGCTATGTCCGCCTGTATCCGGGCTTCGACGGCGTGATGACGAACGGCCTCAAGTATGGCGCCCAGTTCGAAGTCCGTATCAACCAGCCGGGCACCGTTGGCCCGAGCCCGGGCGGCAACTCGACCGCGCAGACGCTGTATGTGCGTCGCGGCTATGCCTATCTCGGTTCGCCGACGATCGGCACGTTCCGCTTCGGCCCGCATTATGGTCCGTCCGGCCTGTTCCTCGTCGGCACCTTCGAAGGGTTCGATGACGGCGGCTGGAACGGCGACGTTCCGACCTACCTGCCCGGCGCGACCGAGCCGGCCTGGCCGTTCGAGTACACCAGCGTGCTGTACAGCGCGAACAAGGTGGTCTACCTGTCGCCGAGCTTCGCCGGCTTCGACTTCGGCGTCAGCTTCGCGCCGAACACCGGCTCGTTCGTCGCCACCGCCTGCAACAGCGCGGCCCAGGGCGGCTGCGACCGTCAGTCCACCTCGCTGCTCGGCAGCGATGCGGGCCGTCGCGAGAACATGGTTGAGGCGCAGGCCCGCTATCAGGGCACGTTCGGTGGCGTCGGCATCGCGGCCGCCGGCGGCTTCATCGGCTCGGGCATCGTGAAGGACTACGCCCCGGGTGCGACCCAGTTCCAGAACGAGAGCCTGGGCAACTTCGGTGCGACCCTGAGCTATGCCGGCTTCACCGTTGGTGGCCACATGGTTGCGGGTAAGGCCAATAACGGCTTCGCTCCGCTCGCGAAGGGCCAGAAGGGCACGATCGCCTGGCTGGTTGGCGCCCAGTACCAGACGGGCCCCTACACCGTTGGCTTCCACTACTTCGACGCGCTCAGC
>JAGXAV010000059.1 GCA_018971455.1 Rhodospirillales bacterium | reverse complement strand
GGCCGCGCGTTTATAGTTAAGTGCTCGTTTACTCAACGAGCGTTGGACGCTTCAGTTGCGGGTCCGATCGAAGTCGCTTGAATCGAGGAGAAGCCACATGACGACCTACCAGAGCCCTTTGCGCGATTTCCAATTCGTCCTCCACGAGTTGCTGCAGACGTCTTCGACGATGCAGGCCTGCGGGCAGCCGGAGTTCGACGAGGCCACGATCGATCAGGTGCTGGCCGCGGCCGGCCGGTTTGCATCCGAGGTGATCGCGCCGCTGAACGCGTCGGGCGACGAGCAGGGCTGCCGCATGCCCGCGCCCGGCGTGGTGCAGACGCCCCAGGGATTCAAGCAGGCGTACGACGAGTTCAGCCGGAACGGCTGGCATGGCCTGGCCTGCAGCCCGGAATTCGGCGGCCAGGGCTTTCCCGCGGTGGTCGACACGGCGGTCGCGGAAATGCTGGCTGGCGCCAACATGGCGTGGCATGCCTATCCCGGGATGTCGCATGCGACCTACGTCAATGTGGCCGCCAACGGCTCGGCCGAGCAGAAGGCGCTCTACCTGCCGAAGATTGCTTCCGGCGCATGGGCAGGCACCATGTGCCTGACGGAACCCCACGCAGGCACGGATCTCGGCCTGCTTCGAACCCGCGCCGCCCCGCAAGCCGACGGAACTTACCGCATCACGGGCACCAAGATCTTCATCTCGGGCGGCGAACAGGACCTGACCGAAAACGTCATGCACCTCGTGCTGGCGCGGATGCCCGATTCGCCGCAGGGCGTCAAGGGCATCTCGCTCTTCATCGTGCCCAAGTTCATCCCGGACGCCGGCGGCGCCATCGGTGCGCGCAATGCCGTGAGCTGCAGCTCCATCGAACGCAAGCTGGGCATCCACGGCAACTCGACCTGCACGATGAACTTCGACGGTGCGACGGGCTGGCTGCTCGGCGAGGCGGACCGTGGCCTGGCCGGCATGTTCGTGCAGATGAACTACATGCGGGTGCTGGTCGGCGTCATCGCCACCGGCGTGATGGAAGCCGCGTACCAGAAGGCTCGGGCCTATGCCAGGGAACGCCTGCAGGGGCGCGTCGCGGGCACGAGGTCGTCGGTCCAGGGCGCGGACCCGATTGCCGGCCATGCCGATGTGCGGCGCATGCTGCTGACGCAGAAGACCCACATCGAGGGCGCCCGCGCACTCGCCTTGTGGGCTTCGCAGCTCGGCGATCTGCAGCGCCTTCATCCCGACGCCGAGCGGCGCACCGAAGCCGCCGAGTTGCTGGGCCTGCTGACGCCCGTCGTCAAGGCCATGGCCAGCGATCTCGGCGTCGAGTCCACGCTGCTCGCGATCCAGGTCTTCGGCGGCCATGGCTACATCCGCGAGAACGGCGTCGAACAGCATTTGCGCGATGTCCGCATCGTCGGCTTGTACGAGGGAACGAACGGCGTCCAGGCCATGGACTTGCTCGGACGCAAGGTGCTGGGCGACCAGGGCCGGCGCATGAACGCCTTCCTCGACCTGGCGGCGGCGTTTGCCAACCAATGCAGCCATCGTCGAGGCATGGCCGAGTTCACCCGGCCGTTGCAGCAACTGCTGGCCCAGGTCAGGGAAGTCACGGCCGAGCTCGTGGGGGCGTCCGCCAACGATCCCCACGCAAGCGGAGCGGCGGCGGTGCCTTACCTGCGCCTGGTCGGACACCTGGCGCTCGCATGGATTTGGGCCCGCATGGCCGAGGTGGCGATCGACCGGTCGGATTCCGCCGACCCGATCTACGCTTCGAAGATCGCAACCGCCCGCTTCTACTTCCAGCGCATGCTGCCGCAAACGGCGGCACTTCGTGCGGAAATCCGGGCCGGGTCCGTCACGCTGATGCGGCCCGCGCTCGACCTGCTGTGAGTGGCGCTGCGATGGGTCTTGTACGCGCCCGACAGCCTGGTCGCGAGATGGCAGAGCGCTCCACGATGTCCGCGTGGGACTGCGTGGAGAGCGTCGGCCGGCTGCGTTACGGCTGTGAAGCCGGGGCCGGGGCGGTAGCTCCCCGAGCGCGGCGCAGCACCCGCCTGGCTTCGTCCGGCGAGAGCATTTCCTCACTGCCCAACCAGGCGATGAACTGGTCCGGCCGCACCAGCACCAAGCCGGCTTTGTATCGCGCCGCTTCGCCGCCGCCCGGGTCCGCCACGATGGCGAGCGGCAAGGTCAGCGCCTAGGCCAGCGCAGCCAACATCGTTCGCCACCAGGTCAGTCGCTCGCCGGGAGACTGTCCCGAGTTCGGGCCGCTATGAGCCGTCCAGAGCTCTCGCATAGAAGACGGCCGAGGAGGTGTCGTGACCTTGGCCGCACCGCGACAACTACGGCATCGACAGCTTGTCTTCGGACTCATCACGAGCTACCTGCGCCCTCACGCGACGATTCGCGACCCGCTCGGGCCGATGACGAAGTTGATGGCAATCGGCATCCCGGGCAGTTGGCTCAGCGGCCACCTGTTGCCGTGCATTGGGCTTCGCCTCGCATGTCGGCCCATCCACAGCCTCGCGCCCGGCACCGGTCAGATGGCAGAGAACGGGCGTCACCACCGGCACCTCTATTTGGCTTCTGCGCCTCAGCCGTCGGCGCCACGAGCGCCTTATTCCTTCAAGCTAGCACTTTATTCCTACTTCGACAGCAACGCGGTTGCGACCAAAGCAACGTGGCGCAGCTGGCGCAATTCGACGACCGCAGGTCTTCCGGGTGCTGGGCCGATGCAGCCCAGTCTCGATGGCGCCCGGCGTCATTCCTCGGTAACGAACTCGCCCGAGGACAATGCTGCGGCGGGGCGACGCAGCCGGCGCAGGTAGGCGACGATCTGGAACAGCAGGACCAGGGCGCTGATGGTGACGAAGGTGGCGCTGATCGGGCGCTGGATGAAGACCGACAGGTCGCCGCGCGAGATCAGCAGGGCGCGGCGGAAGTTCTCTTCCAGCATGGGCCCGAGCACATAGCCCAGGACGACCGGCGAGACCGGGAAGTCCAGCGCGATGAAGACCGCCCCGATGACGCCCGCGACCCCGACCATGCCGACGTCGAACAAGGCGTTGTGCGAGCTGAAGACGCCGACGCAGATGAAGAAGATGGCCGAAGGGAACAGGTACTTGTAGGGCACCTGCAGCAGCTTGACCCAGACCCCGATCATCGGCACGTTGAGCAGGACGAGCAGCACGTTGCCGATCCAGAAGCTCGCGATCAGGCCCCAGAAGATATCGGGGTGTTCGGTGATCAGCTGCGGGCCGGGCTGGATGCCCTTGAGGATCAGCGCCCCGAGGATCAGCGCCATCACCGCGTCGCCCGGAATGCCGAGCGACATGGTGGGGATGAAGTCGATCTGGGTCTTCGAATGCGAGGCCGCCTCGGGGCTCGCCACCCCTTCGATCGCGCCGTGGCCGAAGCGCTCCGGCTTGCGCGCGATGCGGCGTTCCAGCGCATAGGCGATGAAGGTGGTGATGGTCGGCCCGGTGCCGGGCATGGCGCCGAACAGCGTGCCCACCAGCGTGCCGCGCAGCATGGCCGGCATGGCCTGGCGGATCTCCGCCCGGCTCGGCCGCATGTCGCGCATGCGCACGCGGGCATGGCCGACCTGGGCACTCTCCTTGCCGACGCTGACCAGGAAATCGGCCACACCGAACAGCCCCATGCACAGCGCGCCGAGTTCCACGCCGTCGGACAGCCCGGCCAGCCCGAAGGAGAAGCGCGACGTGCCGCTGTTGACGTCGGTGCCGACCACGCCGCAGAGCAGGCCGAAGGCGGTCATCGCCACCCCCTTGAGCGGCGAGCCGCGCGCCATCGTGCCGCCGGCCAGCAGGCCGAGCAGCATGATGGCGGAGATTTCGGTGGGCCCGAACTTGAACGCCACCCGCACCAGCAGGGGCGAGAGGAAGATCATCACGACAATGCCGAAGGAGGCGGCGAAGAACGACGACATCATGGTGATGCCGAGCGCCGTGCCGCCCTTGCCCTGCCGCGTCATCGGGTAGCCGTCCAGGCAGGTGACGGCGTGGGGCGGATGGCTCGGCAGGTTGAGCAGGATGGCGCCGATCGCCCCGCCATATTGCGAGCCGTAGAAGATGCCGGCCAGCATCAGGATCGCCGGCACCGGGGCGATGACGTAGGTGAGCGGCAGCAGGATGGAGATCGTCGTCAGCGCCCCCATGCCCGGCAGCACGCCGATGAGGTTGCCGACCAGCACGCCGAAAACCGACCACATCAGATGCGTCGGCTGCAAGGCGACGCCGAAGCCGAACCAGAGATCGCTCAATGTCTGGTGCATGGCCTAGCCCCAGGCGAACAGCGGCAGCTGCAATTGCAGCGCCCAGCCGAAGAGCACCGTGGCCAGCACCGTCATCGCGCCGGCGAGCAGTGCCGCCGATCCCACGGAGTTGTTGCGGTCGCCCATGGCGGTGATGAACACCGAGGCCAGCGTGGCCGGCACCAGGCCGCCATAGGTCCCGAGCACGACGAAGGCGCCAATGCCGGCGAGGATGCACAGCCAGCCGCGCCAGGCCGGCTGGCCGTCCCGCACCTCCGCCACCGCCTGGCTCCGCCGCGGCGCGGCGGCGCGCGGGGCGAAGCCGATGCCGGCGCCGGTCGCGATCAGCAGGATGCCGAGCACGACGGGGAAATATCCCGCCCCCATGCGCGTCAGCGTGCCGATGCGATAGCCGAAACCGATATAGGACACCGCCAGCCCGAGCCCGATCAGCAGGGCGGCGCCGATATGGTCCTTGTCCATCCTGCTCATCGTCGCCTCCGTCGGGCCACCCGGCAGTGCCGGCGCCTCAATGTTCGATGCCGAGTGCCACCAGCAGCCGCGAGACCATGTTGTAGGCGGCGATTATCGCCACCAGCTCGACCACGCCGCGCGCATCGAACCGCGCCTGCACGTCGCGCATCAGCGCCTCCGGCACGACGATGTCGCGCGTCATCGCATCGGTCAGCGCGAGCACGAGCCGCTCGGCGGGCGTGAAGATGTCCGCCGGCGCCGCGTCGCGCAGGGCGGCGATCTTCGCGTCATCCAGCCCGGCGCGGCTCGCATGGGGCAGATGGGCGTCGAACTCGAAGGCCGCGCCGTTCAGCACGGCGACGCGCAGGATCGCAAGTTCGCGCAGCGCCGCCGGCACGGCGGTCTCGTTGCGTACCGCGGTGAGCATCCGCTCCCACCCCGCCGCGATCGGGGCGCTGTTCAGCAGCGCCTGATACAGCGGCGAGATGCGGCCGCGTTCGGCGAGGATGCGGGCCTCGATCCCGGCAAGGGCCGGGTCGCTGCCCGGCGCCACCAGCGGGACGCGCGCGCGGGCGGGGCCGGTCACTGGATCCGGATATGCTTGGCCTTGATCAGCCGGCCCCATTTCGCCGTGTCGGCGGCGAGCAGGGCCGCCAGCTCGGCGGGCGTGGACGGTGCCGGATCAGACCCCAAGGCCTGCAGCTTGTCGTGCAGCGCCGGCGTGTTCAGCGCCTTGGTCACCGCGAGGTTCAGGCTGGCGACCTTGGCCGCCGGCGTCTTGGCGGGCGCGAACAGGCCGTACCAGTTGTTGGTGTCCACCCCTTGAATGCCCTGCTCCGCGAGCGTCTTGACGCCCGGCAGCACCGGCGAGCGGGTGGGGGCGGCAACGCCGAGCGCGCGCAGCTTGCCGCCGTGGATCAGGCCGACCAGCCCGGCGATGTCGCCGAACATGCCGGAGATCTGCCCGCCGAGCAGATCGGTGTTGGCCGGCGCCGCACCCTTGTAGGGCACGTGCAGCAGCCGCGCGCCGGTCGCTTCGGCCAGCTGCTCGATGGCCAGATGCGGCACGCTGCCGACGCCGGTGGAGCCCATCGGCGTCGGCTCCTTGGCCACCTTGCTGGCGGCGACGAAGGCGGCGGCGTCCTTGGCCGGGTTGGCGTCGTTGGTGACCAGCACCTCGACATTGTTGACCACGCGCCCGACCGGCGTGAAGTCGCGCGCCATGTTGTAGGCGAGGTGCGGGTAGAGCGACGGGTTGATGGCGACCGCGCCGACGCTGCTGAGCCAAAGCGTGGTGCCGTCGGGCTTGGATTGCGCGACTTCCTGTGCCGCGATCGCGCCGTTGGCGCCGGGCTTGTTGACCACCAGCACGGTGCCGCCGAGTTCGTGGCTGAGCTGTTCGGCGAGCGCGCGCGCCACCGTGTCCACCGGCCCGCCCGGGGGGAAGGAGACCACCAGGCGGGTCACGCCCTCCTGCGCCAGCGCCGCCTGGGACAGCATCATGGCACAGGCAACCAACAGTGACCGACGCATCATGATCGTTCTTCCTTCCCGTTCGTTCTGCTCGCCGGCTTCAGCCGGGTCGTGACTTGGTGTCAACGTGTAGCCAGTCGCCCGCTCAGTCGCAACGCGCCGTCATGCCGCCATCGACGACGAGCTCGGTGCCGGTGATGAAGCGCGCCTCGTCGCTCGCCAGGAACAGCGCGGCGCTCGCGGTGTCGCGCCCGTCGCCCATGAAGCCGAGCGGGATGCGCTTCTGCCGTGCCGCCAGCAGCGCCTCGACATCGCCGCCGGCACGCTGGCCGGCCAGGCGGCTCTCCACCATCGGCGTGTGCAACTGTCCCGGCACCACGGTGTTCACCCGCACCCCGTGGCCGGCATGCTGCACGGCGACGACGCGCGAGAGCTGGATCACGCCGGCCTTGGTCGCCGCGTAGGCAACCTGGGCGCTGCCGGTCCAGCGCAGCGCCGAGGTGGAGGCGACGTTGACGATGGCGCCGGAGCGCCGGGCCAGCATGGTCGGCAGGACGTGCTTGCAGGTCAGGAACACGCTCTGGAGGTTGAAATCCACCTGCGCGTCCCAGACATCCTCGCTCATCTCGACCGGGCCGCCGGCGGCCGAACCGCCGACATTGTTGATCAGCACGTCGATGGTGCCGAAGCGTTCGACGCAGCCCGCCGCCATCGCCGCGACGCTGTCGCCGATCGTCACGTCGCAGAGCCAGGGCGTGATGGCCTCGCGCGCGGCGCCGGCATCGCGCAGCGTTTCCTCGAGCCGGGCGGGATCGCGATCTACCGCCAGTACCTGCGCGCCCTCCTCGGCGAGGCGGATGGCGGTGGCGCGGCCATGGCCCCAACCCGGGCCGACGCAGCCGGCCCCGGTGACGATCGCCACCTTGCCGGCGAAGCGGCGCATCATGCCGCCTCGGCGAAGCGATAGAGCCGGTGCGGATTATCCACCAGCAGGCGGCGGCGCGCCGCCGCGTCGGGCGCGATCTGCCCGATCAGTTCCACCAGTGCCGCATCGTCCGGCGGCGGGCCGTCATGGTTGGGATGCGGCCAGTCATTGCCCCACACCACCCGGTCCGGGTAGCGGGCCACGAGGGTCTGCGCGAAGGGCACCGCGTCCGCATAGGGTGGCCCCTGGCGGGAGATGCGGTCGGCGCCGCTGACCTTCACCCAGAACCGCGCATTCTCCATCAGCCGCAGCAGCGCCTGAAAATACACATCCCCCATGCCGAGTGCCGCATCGACGCGACCGATATGGTCGATCACCACCGGCACGGGCGCATGCGCGAGGTCCGGCCCGAGCTCGACCAGCAGGCGCGGATCGCCGTGGATCTGCAAGTGCCAGCCGAGATCGGCGAAGCGGGCGGCGAGCGCCAGCACCTCGGCCGCCGGCACGGCATGGCCGAGATGGCCCATGTAGTTGAACCGCACGCCGCGGAAGCCCGCCGCGTCCAGCCGGCGCAGCTCGGCATCCGCCACGTCGGTGCGCAACAGCGCGATGCCGCGATAGCGCCCCGCGCGGCCGCGCAGCGCATCCTCGGTCGCGCGATTGTCCTGGCCGTGACAGGAGGATTGCACAACCACGCAGCGCCCCAGCCCGAGGCGGTCGTTCAGCGCGTAGAGCTTCTCCTTCGGCGCATCCTCCGGCGGGATGAAGGGGGCGTCCGCGGCATAGGGAAAACGCACGCGCGGGCCGAAGACATGGCAATGCGCATTGCAGGATTCGGGGTCGAGGGCGAGCGGCATCGGGCCAGTCTGGGCATTCGGCCGCTTTTCAGCAAGCGCATAGGATCGATATCAGTTATTGAGATCCTCGATGGACCTCACGCAGCGGGAATACCTCCTGGCCGTGGCCGACGCCGGCCGCTTCAGCCGCGCCGAGCGCGCGAGTCGGCGGCCTTGCTGCGGGATCTCGATTTCCGCGCCCCGCCGGGCTGATGGCCGCAGGCGGCCCGCGCATCCGCGCGGTCGGGATTTTCGCGCTATCCTGTGCGGCGTGTGGATCGTCCCGGCCTTCCTCTATGCCCTGCTCTGGCTCGGCTTCGGCGCCGGGCACAGCCTGCTGGCGGCGGCGCGCGGCCGTGCCTGGCTCGCCGCACGGGCCGGTGCGGCCGACCGGCTGGCCTTCAACCTGATCGCGCTCGCTCATCTCGCCCTGGTTCTGGCGATCGGCTGGCTGCTGTTGCGGCCGCTGCCCGGCTTCGCCCTGCCGGCGGCGATGCGTCTCGCACTGGCGCTGCTTGCCGTCGCCGGGCTCGTCATCCTCGCGCGGGCCGGGCGTGGCTACGACCTGGCCCGCTTCGCCGGCCTCGCCCAGCTGCATCGGCACGCCGCCGAGGCCGCCCTGCCGCCCGAGCACCTGGCCACGGGCGGCATGAACGCACACGTGCGCCATCCG
>JAGXAV010000659.1 GCA_018971455.1 Rhodospirillales bacterium | reverse complement strand
TCGCGGGAAAGCTGCGCTCGACCCGTCCCGCCGTGACGTCCACATCCCCGCAATCGACGGCGCCCAGCCGGTCCAGCACATCGAAATCGCCACGGCTGACGTGATGGCGACGGATCAGCGCGGATTGCCGCCGCACCGCCTCGGGCCCCTGCCGCGCACCGATGCGAAACGGATGCGTGCCGCAATCGAACGGCACGCCGAGGATGGCCGCCCGACAGCCTGGGCCGGGCGGTCCGGCCGGCAGCCCGGCAAAATTTCCCGATGGCGGGCGAAGGGTCACGCCGGCGGGGCCGCCGCCACGCGCATCGGCGTTACCTGCACCTGCTTCCAGACGCCGCCGGTGGCGTAGGGATCGCTTGCCAGCCACTGGTCGAGCGCGTCGCGGGTCGGGAAATCGGCGATCACGGCCGAGCCGATCATCGCGCCCGCGTCATCGAGCAGGGGGCCGCCGATCATGATGCGCCCGGCGGCCACCAATGGTTCGATGAAGGCGAGATGGAGCGGCCGCGCGGCCTGCCGGCGGGATTGCGCCCCGGCATCCGTGCCGTCATGCGCAACGACGAGGTATTGCATGCCCTCAGCCTCCCGCCACGCCCTGGGTGTTGACGTAGAGAGAGTAAAGGCCATGGCTCGCCGCCATGAAAAGCCGGTTGCGGTGGCGGCCGCCGAAGCACAGATTGGCACAACGCTCAGGCAGGCGGATATGGCCGATCGGCACGCCCGCCGGATTGAAGACGCGCACGCCGTCGAGCTCGGGATCGCCCATGCCCCAGCCGCACCAGAGATTGCCGTCCACATCGACACGAAACCCGTCCGGCGTGCCGCCCTCGCTGTGCACCACGATGCGGCCGCGGGCCAGGCGCCTGCCGTCGATCACGTCGAAGGCGCGAATGTCGCGCGGTTCGGCGCGCGAGGCGACAACGTAGAGGATGCTTTCATCCGGGGAGAAGGCCAGGCCGTTCGGCCCCGGGACATCGTCGGCCACCATGTCGAGCGCGCCGGTCGCCGGGTCGAACCGCCAGACCGCGGGCGCAAGCTCGGGTTCGGCCGGATGCCCCTCGTAATGGCCGAGAATGCCGAAGACCGGGTCGGTGAACCAGATCGTCCCGTCGGATTTCACCACCACGTCGTTGGGCGAGTTGAGGCGCCGGCCCTGGAAATGCTCGGCCAGGACGGTGATGGCGCCATCCATTTCGGTGCGGGTGACGCGGCGGCTGTCATGCTCGCAGGTGATCAGCCGCCCCTGGCGGTCGCGGGTGTTGCCATTGGCGTTGTGGGAGGGCGCGCGGAAGACGCTGACCGCACCCGTCTCCTCCTCCCATTTCAGGATGCGGTTGTTGGGAATGTCGCTCCACAGCAGGAACCGCCCGTCGCCGAACCACACCGGCCCTTCGGACCAGCGGCAGCCATCGTGGAGATGCTCGATCGAGGCGAGGGCCAGCTTGTACCGGGCGAAGCTCTTGTCCATCACCACGACGTCCGGATCGGGATAGCGCCGGTTGGGTTGCCACATGGCATTCTTCCTCCGCGTTTCCTGGCGATGGTGGCGCATGTCGGACCGATCGGAAAGATGGCGCCGTGAAAGGATGAGCGGGATGCTCGACGTGATGGTGGTGGGGGCGGGGGTTGCCGGCCTGTCGGCGGCGGCCGGGTTGCGCGCGGCCGGACTGTCCTGCG
>JAGXAV010000058.1 GCA_018971455.1 Rhodospirillales bacterium | reverse complement strand
GTCACCGCCAATAAGGCGCTGCTGGCGGAATCGGGCGGCGAGATCTTCAGTGCCGCCGAGATCGCCGGGCAGCCGCTCGGTTTCGAGGCGGCGGTGGGCGGCGGCATCCCGATCATCAAGGCGCTGCGCGAGGGGCTGGCGGCCAACCGCATCAGCCGCGTCACCGGCATCCTCAATGGCACCTGCAACTACATCCTCACCGTCATGCGCGAGCGCGGCCGCGAATTCGCCGAGGTGCTGCACGACGCCCAGAAGCTCGGCTATGCCGAGGCCGACCCCGCCTTCGACGTGGACGGCATCGACGCCGCCCATAAGCTGACCATCCTGGCCGCCCTCGCCTTCGGCCGCCCGGTCGCCTTCGAGGCGGTGCATGTCGAGGGCATCCGCCACATCTCGGCGCTGGACATCGCCTTCGCCAGCGAGCTCGGCTACCGCATCAAGCTGCTCGGCATCGCGCGCCACACCGAGGCCGGCATCGAGACCCGCGTGCATCCCTGCATGGTGCCCGAGGCGGCGCCGATCGCGCGCGTCGACGGGGTGTTCAACGCCATCGTCGCCGAGGGCGATGCGGTCGGCCGCGTCATGCTCGAAGGCCGCGGCGCCGGCGCCGGCCCGACCGCCTCGGCGGTGGTCGCCGACCTCATCGACCTTGCCCGCACCCGCCACACCCCGGTCTGGGGCGGCCGCCTGGCCGATGTGCCCACGGTGCCGATGTCGGCCCATTCCGGCGCCTACTACCTGCGCCTGATGGTGGTCGATCGTCCCGGCGTCATCGCCGACGTCACCGCCGCCCTGCGCGATGCCGGCGTCTCGCTCGAGAGCATGCTCCAGCGCGGCCGCAGCCCCGGCGAGGCGGTGCCCGTCGTGCTGGTCACCCACGAGACCGGCGAGGCGGCGATGCGCGCGGCCCTCGCCCGCATCGCGGCGCTGGACGCCGTGCTGGAACAACCCGCCCTGATCCGCATCGAACCCGGCTGAGGAACCCCAAGTGAGCACCCCGAACGATCGCGCCCGCCACGAGCTGGTCACCGACCGCAATCTCGCCCTCGAACTGGTGCGCGTCACCGAGGCGGCGGCCGTCGCCGCCAATCGCTGGATGGGCCTCGGCCGCAAGAACGAGGCCGACGGCGCGGCCGTCGAGGCCATGCGCCGGGCCTTCGACACGGTGGCGATCTCCGGCACGGTGGTGATCGGCGAAGGCGAGATGGACGAGGCGCCGATGCTCTATATCGGCGAGCGCGTCGGCGCCGGCGGCCCGGAGATGGACATCGCGGTCGATCCGCTCGAAGGCACCACACTCACCGCCAAAGGCGGGCCCAACGCGCTCGCCGTGGTCGCCCTCGCCGAGCAGGGCCACTTCCTCCATGCGCCGGACATCTACATGCAGAAGATCGCCGTCGGCGGCGGCCTGCCGCCGGGCGTGGTGCATATCGACGCGCCGGTCGAAGAGAATCTGCGCAATCTCGCCCGCGCCAAGGGCTGCGCCGTCTCCGACCTGGTCGCCTGCATGCTGGAGCGCGAGCGCCATGCCGAGCTGATCGCCAAGGCGCGCGAAGCCGGCGCCCGCATCATGCTGCTCAGCGACGGCGACGTCGCCGGCGTCATCGCCACCGCCCAGGCCGAGAGCGGCGTGGATATCTTCATGGGCTCCGGCGGCGCGCCCGAGGGCGTGCTGGCCGCCGCCGCCCTGCGCTGCATCGGCGGGCAGATGCAGGGCCGGCTGCTCTTCGAGGATGACGGCCAGATCGCCCGCGCGCGCGAGATGGGCATCACCGACCCGAACCGCGTCTACCAGGTCGATGAAATGGCCAGGGGCGACGTGATGTTCGCCGCCACCGGCGTCACCACCGGGGCGATGCTGCGCGGCGTGCGGCGCACCCCGCTCGGCGCGGTGACCCATTCGGTGGTGATGCGCAGCAAATCCGGCACCGTCCGGCTGATCGAGGCGCAGCACAATTTCAACACCAAGACCTGGGTGGGCAATGCGGGGGCGCGCAGCTGAACGCGCCGCCGCCGGAGCCGGCGCTCGGCGTCGCGTGCAGCCTGTCGGCGCGCCGCTGGGTCTGGCGCGAACCTGACGAGCGCATCGGGCTGGCCATCGCCCAGCGCCTCGACGTGCCGGAACTCCTCGGCCGCCTGCTCGCCGGCCGTGGCATCGGGCTTGACGCCGCAGCCGATTACCTCGACCCAACGCTGCGCGCCCTGCTGCCCGACCCGGCCTCGCTGATCGACATGGACGCCGCCGCGGCACGCCTCGCCGACGCCGTGTGCCGCGGCGAGACCGTCGCCGTGTTCGGGGATTACGACGTTGACGGCGCCTGCTCCGGCGCGCTGATGGCCACGTTCCTGCGCGGCCTCGGCTGCACGGTGTTCAGCCACGTGCCGGACCGCATGGCCGAGGGCTACGGCCCCAACCTGCCCGCCCTGCGCGCGCTGGCGGGGCGCGGCGCCAGCCTGATCGTCTGCGTCGATTGCGGCACCGCGGCGGGCGATATCCTCGACGGTCTCGCCGGTGCCGCCGAGGTGGTGGTGCTCGACCATCACAAGGCTGAGGGCCCGCCGCCGCGGGTGGTCGCCACCGTCAATCCCAACCGGCTCGACTGCGCCTCCGGCCTCGGCCATCTCTGCGCCGCCGCCATCGCCTTCCTCACCGCCATCGCCACCATCCGCGCCCTGCGCCGCGCCGGTCACTTCGCCGGCCGCGCCGAGCCCGACCTCATGGGCCTGCTCGACCTGGTGGCGCTCGCCACGGTCTGCGACGTCATGCCGCTGATCGGCCTCAATCGCGCGCTGGTGACGCAGGGATTGAAGGTGATGGCCCGCCGCGCCCGGCCCGGCATCGCGGCCCTTCTCGACGTGGCGCAGGTGAGCGAGCGGCCGAGCGCGATGACGCTCGGCTTCGCCCTCGGCCCGCGCATCAATGCCGCCGGGCGGATCAGCCAGGCCGATCTCGGCCTGCGCCTCCTGCTCTGCGAGGATGCGGTGGACGCGCGCGGCCTCGCCGCCACGCTCGATGCGGTGAACCGCGAACGCCAGCAGGTCGAAGCCGGCATGCTCGACGCGGCCCTGCATGCCGCCGAGGCACAGCTCGCCGCCGGCCATGCCGCGGTCCTGGTCAGCGGCGCCGCGTGGCACCCCGGCGTGGTCGGCATCGTCGCGGGCCGCATCAAGGAAAAATTCAACCGCCCGGCCTGCGTCGCCGGCATCGTCGATGGTGTCGCCAAGGGCTCCGGCCGCTCGGTGGTGGGGCTCGACCTTGGCGCGGCGGTGATCGCGGCGCGCCAGGCCGGAATTCTTGCCACCGGCGGCGGCCACGCCATGGCGGCGGGGTTTTCGCTGCCCGCCGGCCGGCTGGAAGATTTCCACGCCTTCCTCAACGAACGGCTCGCCGCCGCCGCCAGCCTGCCCGCGGCGGCCGACCTGCCGATCGAGGGCACCCTGTCCGTGGCCGGCTGCACGACCGACATTGCCGGCCAGATCCATCGCCTCGCGCCCTTCGGCCAGGGCAATGCGGAGCCGGTGCTGATCGTGCCGCGCGCGCGCGTCGTCCGCGCCGACCGCGTCGGCCGCGAGGGCGCCACGGTCCGCGCCTTCGTGGAGGGCGAGGGCGGCGGCGCGCGCCTCAAGGCGATGCTGTTCCGCGCCAAGGACGGTCCGCTCGCCGAGGCGCTGCTGGCCGCCGACCGCGTGCCCCTGCATCTCGCCGGCCATCTGCGCGCCGAGGAATGGAACGGCCGCACCGCCCCGGGCTTCATCGTCAGCGACATCGCGCGCGCCTAGCGCACGATCGGACCTGATGGAATCGTCGGGCCGGTCCGGCGCCGACGCGCCGCCCTAATCGGGCCGCGCCATCCGCGCCTTCCAGCGGTCGAGGATCTGGCGCGCCAGCGGCTCGTAGCCGGCGCCGAAATGATGGCCGCCGGCGGTGCGGATCACCCGCATGCCGTATTTCGCCAGGCTTGGGCAGATCGTGTCGCTCTCCTCGGCGCCGTAGAAGCACTGCACCAGCGCCGGCGGCACCTTGGCGATTTCACCCGCCACCGGCAGCGCCTCCGCACTCGGCGGCAGGCCGAGCCAGCCCGTCACCCGGATTTCGAAATCCGCCGCCGGCGCGAAGCCCAGCAGCGCCATCAGCGCAACCTTGTCGCGCACCGCGGGGTCGAGCCGGTTATAGGCGAAGGGCAGCACGTCGGCGCCGAAGGAATACCCCACCAGCGCCACGCTGCTGGCATGCCAGCGCGCCGTGTAAGTGCGGATCACGCGCGCCAGATCGTCGGCGGTCCGCCGCGGCGTTTTCTTGTTCCAGAAGTAGCGCAGACTGTCGATGCCGACGACCGAGACGCCCCAATCCTGCAAATGCTGCGCGATGGTCTTGTCGAGGTCGCGCCACCCGCCATCGCCCGAAATCACGATCGCCAGCATGGCGCCGGGCGATTTGGCCGGCATCAGCACCAGCGGCAGATCGGAGACATCCTGCTCGTCCGGCGCGCGCGCGCCCAGATGCGGCTCGGCCAGCGCCAGCAGCATGGCCCCCTCATCGGTGCCCGGCGCGAAATCGCGAATGGTCACGCGGCCGCCCTCGTGGCGCACCTGCTCGGCCCGCGCCCGGACCGGCGCCGCCGGCCGGGTGGTCGCGCCGATGCTCCAGAAGCCGGGCAGCCCGGGGTCGTGCAGGATGGTTGGGTCGGGCGGGCAGGGGTTGAAACGGGCGTCCAGCGTCGGCGCGGGGTTGATCGAGATGGCGCCGCCCAGCGTGTTGGAGGGGGCGATGGCCAGCACCCGCTCAGCCAGCGCGCCGCCCTCGCCGATACCCGCGATGATCGGGCTGAAATAGGCGTGCGACCCCATCTCGCGCTGCAACTGGTGGCTGACATTCTCGGCATCGCCGACCGGGAAGTGGCAATCCTCCTTCACCGTCGCGAGCTTCGCCGCGTAGCGCTCGCTGTCCACGCCGACCACCAGCATGCCGTGCGCGGCCAGCCGCCGCCCGGCCGCCGCGTCGGCCGCGCTCCAGCCCGTCATGTCCGAGAACAGCACGACGAAGCCACGCAGCGCCGTGCTCGGCCGGAACACCTCGACCTCGCCGTACTGGCCGCCCGAGACCGTCGCTGCCCGCACAGGGCCGGCGAGCAGGACGCAGAGCAGCGCGGCGAGGGCCGGCATCAGGCGGGCCGCGTACCTCGGGCGGGCGCCCGTCATGGGTGCTGGTCCGCCAGGACCGCCACGTCGGCGAGCGCGACGAACGGCCCCAGCACGCCCGTCGCCGCCAGATAGCGCGGCTGCCAGTCGGGATCGAACTTGCTCTTGAAACTGCGCAGGCCGCGGAAATTGTAGAGCCGCCCGCCGAAGCGCCACAGCAGATGGCCGATGCGATGCCAGGCGCCCGCCAGCGGCGTGAGCGCGAGGCCGGAGAGCGGTGCCATGCCGAGGCTCAGCCGGGTGAAGCCGGCCCGCTTGAGGTGCAGCGCCAGCTGGGTGAGCAGATATTCCATCGTGTACGCCGAGGAATCCGCGACATGGCGCATCACGCCGATCGTCGCCTCGGTGTAGATATCCGTCGTCATGAAGGTGGTGAACGCCACCGCCCGCCCGTGCTGGCGCACCAGCACGACCGACTGGGCGGCCAGATACTCGGCATCGAACGCCGCGACCGAGAAGCCCTTCTCATGGGCCTGGCGCTCGCGCAGCCAGGCATCGGAGACGACGCGCAGCGTCGGCAGCAGCCCGGCGGCCGCGGCCGGCGACAGAAAATCGACGCTCAGCCCGTCGCGCTCGCCGCGCTTGAGGGCGTAGCGCAGCTTGGTCCGCTGCGGTCCGGCCAGCTCGAACGTGTCGAGCGCGATGCAGGCCTCCTCGCCCAGCTTCATCAGCTTCAGCCCGGCATCGAGATAAAGCGGCAGCGCGTCCGGGCGCACCTGATAGAAGGCCGCGCGGCCGCCATGGGCGTGGGCGAGTGCGACGAAGGCGCGGATCAGCCCGGCCCATTCCTCGCGCGGCCCGATCGGGTCGTGCAGCGCCACCCAGCTGCGCCCGCGCTTGGCGTACATCAGAAAGGCCTTCCGCGAGTCCGAGAAGATGAAGCTCTTGTCGCCCATCATCGCCAGCACCGCGTCGCTGCGCTCCTGCGTGCGCACGATCTTGGCCGCCGCCGCCAGATCCTGCGCCGTCGGCGGCGAGCGGCCGCCGCAGGCCGGTCGCAGCAGCTGCCACAGCGCGATCGCGGCGGCGAACAGCGAGGCGCCGGCGGTCGCCCGCAGGGCGCGCGAGGCCTTCTCGTCGAACTCGAACTGCCACCACAGCTCGCGGCTGTAGGGCACGTTGCGGAAGGCGAACAGCAGCACCCAGACCACCAGCGCCAGCACGATGCCGATGCAGATCGCCCAGCTCAGTGTCAGCCGGTCCTGGAACAGGGCGGCCGGGCGGTTGAAGCGGTGGCGCGTCAGCAGCAGCAGTACCACCAGAAGGCCGAGCAAACCCGCCTCGACGAAGGCCAGCCCCTTGGCCAGCGACAGGAACAGGCTGATGGAGGCGAGAAGCAGCGCCAGCCACCACGCCGCATCGAGCCGGCGCAGCAATCCGCGCGCGACGAACAGCAGCATCACGCCCAGCACGCTGCCGACCAGATTCGAGCCCTCCACCACCCAGAGCGGCAGCTCCATCTGCAGCAGTGCGAGGCGCCTGCCGAAGGCCGGCGTGGCGCCCGAGACGAGCAGCATCACGCCGATCGCGAAGGTGATGACGCCGAGGAACATCGGCGCCACCGGCGCGAAGCGCGGCGAGCCCATGGTCAGGCCGCGCGGCGCGAAGCGCGCCGCGACCAGGCGCACCTCGAAGGCGGCCAGCAGGGCGGCGGACAGCAGCAGCGGCAGGATGAAATAGATCGCGCGATAGGCGAGCAGCGCGGCCACGATGGCGGCGGGCGGGGCGGTGCGGCCAAGGGCGAGGATCACCGCCGCCTCGAACACGCCAAGCCCGCCCGGGGTGTGGCCGATCACGCCGAGCAGCAGGGCCAGCGTGTAGATCGCCAGGAAGTTCGCCAGCCCGATCGGCGTTGCCGCCAGATGGACCGCCGGAAGCAAGGCGTAGAGCGCCAGTCCGGCGCCGGCGACATCGACGCCGACCAGCGCGAACTCCGCCGCCAGCACCCCGCGCGTCGGCATCTCGACGCGGACGCGGCCCAGCCGGATCGGCGGGCGGCCGGGACGGCACCAGGCGATCAGCCCCGCGGTCGCGAGCAGGATCGCGAGGCCGCCGATCCGCAGCATGCCGCCCGGCAGGCCGAGCATGGGGCCGAGCGAGGCGGCGTCCCAGGCCAGGCTCGCGCCGCCCAGCACGACCAGCCCCAGCCCGAACGTGGTGCTGGTCAGGGCGCTGAGCCGGACCACCTGCGGGCCGGTGACGCCGGCGCCGCCGAAGATGCGATAGCGCACGGCACCGCCGCTCAACGCACCGAAGCCTACGGCATTGCCCAGTGCCGAGCCGGCCAGCGCGCCGAGCCACAGCAATGGCGCGGGCACCCTCACGCCGACATAGCGCAACCCGACCGCGTCGCGCCCGACCATCGCCACGAAGCTCAGGGCGGTGGCCAGCAGCGCATAGATCACCCGCGCGCGCGGCATGTGCCGCAGCGTGTGCACCACGCCATGATAATCGAAGCTTTGCGACAGCCGCTGCGCGGCCATCAGCAGCGCCGCCCCGAGTGTGGCGACCAGCACGGACAGTCCAACCCGGCGCAGATTGCTCGCGCCGCCCCAGACCGGTGCCCTCCTCGTATTCGACATTGCGCGGTGGATGGCACACCGCCGGGTCGCTGGCAATGACCTGCATCCGCCCCGGTCAGCCGCCGGGTCGGCGGCGCGGCGGGCCGGCGGAAACCCTACTCGCCGGACAGCTCCCGCCGCCGGCGGTCGAGCTCCTCGCTGTACCTGCGCAAGGCGAAATGTTCGGTCAGCAAACCGATGACCCGCCGGCTCTCCCGGCTGTCCACCACCGCCAGCGCGTCCGCCTCGGCCTGCTCGAACAGCGCCACCGCCTCCTTGATGGTCATCTGCGGCAGCAGCACGTCGTCACGGCAATGCAACAGATCGGTCAGCGTCTCCGCGGTGCCGTCCACCGCATGCGCCTCTGCCACCGGCACGATGCCGGCATAGCGCCCCGCATCGTCGATGACGACGACGCGGTTGGCGGCCCCCAGCGGCACGTCGCGGCGGAACGCGGCGAGGTTGGTGTCGCCACGCACCGTGCGCACCTCGCGCCGCATCATCCGCCCGACCGTCAGGTTGCGCATCCAGCCGATATCCACGGCGCTGCGGATCGCCTCGCCGCGCAGATGGAAGCGCCAGGTGGCGAAGGAATAGCCGAAGGTGCGCCGCACGGTCAGCGCCGAGATTACCGCCGCCGCCACCACCGCCACCGTCAGCGGCAGGCTGCCGGTGCTCTCCAGCGCCAGGAACGCCATCGTCAGCGGCCCGCCGACGATGGCCACCGCCATGCCGCTCATGCCGACCAGCGCGCACACCACCGGCGGAATGCTGGAAACCAGCCCGGTCGCCGCCAGCGCCCCGGCATAGAGCTTGCCGGTCAGCGCGCCGAGGAACAGCGAGGCGAAGAACAGGCCGCCGCGGAAGCCCGAGCCGAGCGAGATCGCCGAGGCCAGCGCCTTGAGCACGATCAGCAGCGCCACCTGG
>JAGXAV010000658.1 GCA_018971455.1 Rhodospirillales bacterium | reverse complement strand
CCATTGCCGGAACTGTCCTCGAGCACCGCGGAAACCCCCTGCTGGCGCAGCAGCGACAGCATCACGCTGGCGCCGCGGTCCTTGAAGCTCGCCGTCGGCATAAACCATTCGCATTTCAGCAGCACGTCCGCCCCGTGCAGCCGGCGCGCCACCAGCGGCGTGCAGCCTTCGCCCATGGTGATGGGCTCGGCCACCTCCAGCGGCAGGGCGGCGCGGTAGCGCCACAGGCTGCGGGTGGTGCGGTCGATGTCGTCGCGCGTGATGCCGCCCAGCGCGGTCAGCAGCAGCGGCGCCTGCCCCTCGCCGCACCAGCGCGGCGCCCCGATCGGGTATTCCGCGCCGCTGCGCGGATCGAGATAGGCCGGCATGTGGTCAGCCGGCGAAATCGAGCAGCACCTCGGCGAACGAGGCGAACTTCACCCGCACCCGGGCCGCCGGCCCGACGCGGTTGGCGCCGGTCCACGACCCGCAGGTGACGAACTGCCCCGCCCGCAGCCCGCCCGCCCAGACGCTGCCCTCATTGGCCAGCCACACCACCTGGCCGATCAGGTCGCCCCCGGGATGGCCGGTGCGCCCGGCATTCAGCGCGCCGTCGACGAACTGCTCGACGCTCTCGCGCGCCAGGTCGATGCCCTGCCAGTCGGCGATGCCCGGCCCGTGGACGAAGCCGCCATGGCTCTGGATGTCGGCGATGTTGCTCGGCATGTCGATCGCCGCCGGCTCGACGAAGCGCGAATCGATCACCTCGATGGCCGGGTGCATGGTGGCGATGGCGGCGATGACCTCGGCGCGGCTGTACGGCGTGGCGCGCGGCGGCAGGTCGGCGCCCAGATGCACGCTGATCTCCGCCTCGATGCCGCGCAGCGCGTGCGGGCCGGGGGCGATGCGCGCCGGGCTCGGGGTGATGCCGGAGACCGGCAGCGGCCCGCACATCGGCGGCGCGTCCGGCGCGAAGGGGCTGACCTTCCAGCCGCCGATCCCGCCCAGCGCCGCCATCACGTGCTGCTGGATGGCATAGGCGCCGGCGCGGTCGGCCGGGCGCAGCGCCTCGGGCAGGGCGGCGAGCTTGTGCGCCGGATCGCGGCGCGCCTCCAGCAGCAGGTCGGCGGCACGCGCGGCAAGGTCGGTCATGTCTGGCCCTCCATCTTCGCTGCGGACCTAAGCAGCCGGCCCCCATCTTGTCCAACCCGGCCCGCCCCCTATGGTGAGGCCATGCCGATCCGCCTCCCCGAGGCGCATGACACCGCCGCCGCCCCCAGCCAACGGAACCCACGCCATGAATGACGGATACGCCTTCGAGGATCTCGCCCTCGGCATGACCGCGCGCATCGCCAAGACCGTCACCGAGGCGGACATCCTGATGTTCGCCGCCGTCTCGATGGACACCAACCCCGTGCATCTGGACGCCGAGGCCGCCGCCGGCAGCGTGTTCAAGGAGCGCATCGCCCACGGCATGCTCTCGGCCGGGCTGATCAGCGCCGTGCTCGGCACCAGGCTGCCCGGGCCGGGCACCGTCTACATGGGCCAGTCGCTGCGCTTCCGCGCCCCGGTGCGCATCGGCGACACCGTGACCGCCACCGTTGAGGTCACCGAGCTCGACGCCGCGAAGAAGCGCGTCACGCTCAAGACCGTCTGCACCGTCGGCGGCAAGCCGGTGATCGAGGGCGAGGCCCTGGTGATGC